>DMCJ01000057.1 GCA_003446735.1 Lachnospiraceae bacterium
TCTCCTTATCTCTTCTTTTTCAGGACTCTTTTTCTGATATAAGCAAAGGTCTCATCTTCGCCCTTTTCGGCAAGCATCTTTAACAGTACATAGAGCTGTCTTCGTGTTTTGGGATGCATGAGCCTGCCCTTTCCTATTAGAAAATATTCATACGGATCGCTGTCCTTATAATCTTTTCCTTTATATACCTTTGATGCGGCGACCCTGTCCATGAACATCTCCACAAGATATCTTGTCGGCATCTTAACGGGCATTACTCCTCCGGGGATACATTCGGAAGAATAGTCGATCCAGTATTCGAAATGGTGCTTATTTCTTCCTTTATGGTGAAGCCATGCCGAAGAATAGCCTCTCTTTTCCCTCTCCGCGTTGTTAGGAGACCTGTCGCCCTGGTAATACTTAACGCCGACCAAAAATTCCGAGGGCTGATATTTGGATAAGTCGTGCAATATGCCCTGTTTATACAGTCCTACTTTAAAACACCCTTCGGCAACTTTTATCTTATGTTCGGTTATGGTCTTAAAATGATCTACAGCGTTTTTTAAGTAATTCATTTGTCCTTCGTTCCCGCAAATACCGCTATCGACCTGGGTGATAACGAAACCGTACGCTCTCCGTCCACATCCTTGGTATTGTTAGAGGATAACAGAAGATGCCATTTGCACCCTGCAGGGAGCTTCGGAAGCGCAAATATATGCTCGTTCCAGTGCATATTATAGGCGATATATATAAAATCATCGTCCTTTTTCTTGTTGATCTTTTTATATTTACCGCAGTACATAACACCCAAATGGCGGTTATAATTCTCAAAGCCGGGGAACCAGGCCTGTTCGCCGTGATAGGAAAGATCCGGATAACCACAGGATATATAATCCATCTGTCTCATATGCTCGTTCATATGGAGTATGGGATGGGCCTTTCTTATCTTTATGAGCTCTTTTACAAAAAGATAAAATGGCGAAGATGTAACATCCTCCTTCCATATGAGCCAGCTCGTCGTATTATCCTGACAATAGGGGTTATTATTACCCATTGCGGAATTTAAGAATTCATCACCCGCAAGAAGGACCGGCGTACCCTGCGAGAGCATCAGCATCATAAGAGCATTCTTTTCCTGCTTGTCACGAAGGGTGAGAATCGCTTTTCTCCTGCTCTTTCCTTCAACTCCGCAGTTCCAGGAATAATTATAATCAGATCCGTCTCTATTATTCTCACCGTTTGCCTCATTATGCTTCCTGTCATATGAAACAAGGTCGTTAAGCGTAAATCCCTGATAGGAAGTTATCTCGTTTATTATACCGAAATTATCATACTGACATCTGAAATGACCGCTCACGGTATTTAACATATCTTCATCACTCTTTAAGAATTTCCTGCAGTCATAAAGAAATGCCTGATTTAATATGGCTACATTCTTAAAGTTCTTGTTATATCCGCTTATCTGATCCGCCTTATCGGGTGAAAGTGAATCAAAGATGAGCTTGGTGGATAAAAGATAAGGGTCTGATGAAAGTAAACGTATAGGGATCGAAACCCCCATTAGCTTAAATCCGTCAACATGATATTCGCTGACCCAGAAGCGACATACGTCGAGGATAAATCCCGGACGCGCATCGGCTTCAAAATAAAATTCGAGTATGATCTCTATCCCGTTTTTATGAAGCTCCTTAATAAGAGACTTTAACTCAATATCTGCACGCGGCGAAGACGCATAAGAACTTTTAGGCGCAAAATAAGCTCCGTACGTATATCCCCAGTAATTTGTCTTGTATTCCCAGGGTTTGCCCTCTTTACTCATAAAAGGGATTATATTCTTGTCCACCTTTGAAAAAGAAGGATTATGGATAACATCCTCAAAATCAAATAACGGCATGCACTCTATTGCGTTTATGCCAAGATCCAGAAGATAAGGGATCTTTTCCTTTAACCCGTTAAAAGTACCTCTGTCCTTTACCTTCGAGGAAGCATGCTTTGTAAATCCGCGGACATGGAGCTTGTATATCACGGTATCATTTAAAGGACGGCACAGAGGCTTATCATCCTCCCAGTCAAAATCCCTGTTATTTATAAAAACGCTTCTTAAATGCTTATCATCTTTTTCAGGAACACCGAACTTTTTTTTAGAAGAGGTAAGATAAGCATATTCATCACGAATGATCTTATCATCATTATAAAATGCATATTCAAAATCCTCTATGGGAAGATCCTTAAATAAAACACAAAAAAGAGAGCCGCAAAGGTACTCATCCTTAAAAGGTACCTTAAGTTCACCGCTCTTTAAATAAAAAATCATACCAAAAGTTCCACGTTCGGGCGCTTTTATAACGACCGAAAGACCTTCCGGTACTCTGCTTAATCCTAATTTATCTATATAACCCTTTTGAGGATTTATATCTTCTTTAAGCAAAAAATTATCCTCTCTGTTAATTAATCGACAATCGATTTTATTTTAACATAGAGGATAGATATAAGTCAAACTGAGGTATCTTCTTTTTCGGCGCCGGATAACCCGGTAGATAAAACGTCCGAATCTGCTTTAGATCCGCTCAAAAGCGAAGCATCTGACTTATTTTCGGGCTCGGGCCGGCTTAAGTTAATCGAGTCAATTATCATGGGAAGAACATTCTTTACTTCATCATGGATCACTATATCGGCCTTTTTATCCCTGAAATGTTCGTGTTTTGTGATAAGTACGAGCTTATCTCCCTGATAATGGCTTATTGCAAAACGCACCATCGAATCAAAGAAATTTGTCCCGAGTACAAAAAGCGCATCCGCTTCGGCACAGGCATTTGCCGCTTCCGTCATAAGATCATTTCTGATAAGTTCACCATAAAGGCGTATTCCGGGCCTTATCGGCTTTAAGCATTCATCACAAAGGGGCACGCCTTTAGCATCATTAATGAATTTAAGAGGGAATCTCTTTCCGCAGCCGGTACATCTGTTTAACATTCTCGTGCCATAAAGCTCGATAACGTTTTTGATCCCGACTTCTCTCTCAAGGCCGTGTGTATTGGTCGTTATGCAGCAGGATAAGATCCCGGCATCATCAAGCTTCTTTAAGGCCTCAAAAGTCTCATTGGGCTTACAGTTGTCCGAAAGGTACTCATCCTTATAGTAACGGAAGAACTTTTCTATCCTCGCATTAAAATATCCGGAGGACATTATCTCCTCGGGACTTCTCCCGTATTTATCTTCCACATCATAAATGACTTCGTTATTAAGATAATTTTTTGCTCCGCATTCCATTACAACGCCTACGCCCGTAAGTGCAACGATGTTCTTAGAGCCCGATAATATGCTTTTAACCCTTTCTACACTTTCCTCATAAGATAACTGCATCAGATCATCCCCTTTTATTTGATACATTCCCTCTTTTTATTTTAATAAATCATATGTAATTAGTCAAATTTTCGTGTTCGTACACGATAAAAAATGCGGGTGCATCTGCACCCGCCGTTTCTTATTTTACGATCTCTTTAAGTTTAGCCTTTTTACCTACGCGGTCACGAAGGAAATAGAGCTTAGCTCTTCTGGCCTTACCGTTTCTTACAACTTCAACCTTCTCCACATTGGGGGAATGAAGGGGCCATGTCTTCTCAACGCCTACGCCGTTGGAATTCTTTCTTACAGTGAAGGTAGCACGGTTGCTTCCGCCCTGCTTTTTGATGACTGTTCCTTCGAATACCTGGATACGCTCTCTGTTACCCTCTTTGATCTTGCCGTATACCTTAACGGTATCACCTACAACAAATTCGGGAACGCTTTCCTTGAGCTGTTCAGCTTCGATCTCTTTGATAATGTCGTTCATTTTATTTCTCCTTACTTATTGGCGTTCATACCGGATCTGTCCGGAAGCGGACCGCTTTTTTTAGCAACAAAAATTATGTTACCATAGACTAATGCAAATTGCAAGCATTATTTCTGATCAGATTTTTCGTCCGGTTCCCCGTCTGTATTATCGTCCGATCTTTTCAGTACTTTTTTAACGAGCTTTACTATAACAGACTCCTTCTTTGAAGTCTTTCTGGAATTCTGCTTTCTCTCTTCGGTAAGATATATGACTTTCCCCTCTTCCATATGGTCAAGTTCCATATATTCGAGCGTGTTGGTAGTTACGCCCTTAGCTGCAAGTGATCTGTTTACTTTCCTCTTTATTGCAGCGTAAATAAGTGCAAATATCGGAACTCCGATAGCCATTCCGAGCACTCCGAAATATGCTCCGAAAAGCGTGATCGAGAATATGATCCAGAAGGAATCAAGTCCCGTAGAATCCCCGAGGATCTTGGGTCCTAAAACATTTCCGTCAAACTGCTGTAAAAGAAGTATGAGGACAAGGAATTTTATCGCATCTACAGGATTAACCATAAGGATGAGCAATACACTCGGTATCGCACCAAGGAAAGGTCCGAAGAAAGGTATGATATTGGTAAATCCGACTATCAGGCTTATAAGTGTCGTATAAGGAAGCCTGAATATGTTCATAAGTAAAAAGCATATTAGACCGATTATTATGGAATCTACGATCTTTCCGCTTATGTAAGAACCGAATACCTTATTTGCATAACGGATATCTTCGATTAGTTCGTTGGCATTTTTTTCCTTAAATAATGCATATATGAGCTTTTTGGCCTGTCCCGCAAATTTTTCCTTGCTGCCAAGGACATATATGGAAACAATAAGCCCGATGATAAGGTTCCATAAGACTTTGATCACACTTAAAAGGCTGAGCGAAACCTGCTTTACAATAGCATTTGCCTGAGGAAGGACCGTATCATTGAGCCATTCGGTCAATTCTTTTGAATACTTGTTCATCATGGAATTGACAAAACCTTCTATATCCGGATTTTTGGAAAGGAATCTGTTTAAGAGTTCCTCCATATTGCTTATATAAACAGGTGACTGAGCAACTATATTCTGGATGGATGTGATAACTTCCCCTAACACCTTTGATACGAACATATATATCATCCAGATAAGAAGGAGCATCGTGATTATGATCGCAAAAGTCCTGGCTCTCTTTTTGATCTTCTTGTCTTTGGGGTCCTGTCCGATCTTTTTATTTCCCCATTCCATGCATCTTTCGATGAAACTGCATACGGGAGAAAGGATGTAAGCCATGACAAGCCCGAATATGATGGGCATTACCGCATTTAAAAATTTGGATATGAACTCAAAAAATTTTTCACTTTGAAAGATCATGTGATAAAACAGTATCACAGCCGAAAGGCTGAAAAACAGGGTCACGCCCCAGAGAATATATTTCTTGTCGAATCTGAATTTCATTTTTATGCTCCGTTTTACAAATATATATAAATAGTATATAATATGTAGAAAACCACTACATATAGGCGATAATATTATATCATAGAAGACAATAAAAAGCAAAAGAATAAGGCTTTATCACGCATTATGGCATCTCCTGAAAAGAAAGACAACAAAAACTATCATGATCGTGTTCAGATCGAACAGACTCTCAAATTACGCGAAGTAATGGAAACTCTGCCCGGCTTTTGCCGCCGGTTTTTCAGAGGTGTGGATAATACCATGTCTGCCCGCACCAAATTAGGCTATGCCCTCGATCTTCGCATTTTCTTCGAATACATGCACGAAAACAATTCATCCCTTAAAGAAACGGATATAAGGGACTTTCCTCTTGATATCTTAGATAAGATAGGCAAGGAAGATATCGAAGAATATATGGAATATCTCTCCTATTACATCAAGGACGGAAAGGAATATACGAACGATGAAAGGGGCAAAGCCAGGAAGCTTGCTTCTTTAAGGAGTTTCTATAATTATTTTTACACATCAGAGCTTATAGAAAAAAATCCCGCCTCTCTTATAAAAACTCCCAAATTACATGAAAAAGAGATAATCCGTTTAGATCCAAACGAAGTTGCCACTTTACTTGATGCCGTTGAAAGCGGCGACGGACTTACAAAATCCGAAATGAAATATCACGCCAAAACAAAGGTAAGGGATCTGGCCCTTCTTACTCTTTTACTCGGAACCGGGATCCGTGTTTCGGAATGCGTGGGGTTAAATATCCAGGATGTGGATATTGAAAACGGAGGCCTTACAGTACATCGAAAAGGCGGTTATAATGCCATTGTTTATTTTGGCGATGAAGTGGAAGCTGCACTTTCCGAGTATCTGATGGAACGGGCAAAGATGCAGCCTTTTTCCGAGGATGACAGGGATGCCTTGTTTTTATCCTTACAAAACCGCAGGATCTCGGTCCGGGCGGTGGAAAACCTGGTCAAAAAATATGCTTCTCAGGTGACTACATTAAAGAAAATCACCCCCCACAAGCTTCGTAGTACATATGGCACTAATCTCTATAAAGAAAGCGGCGACATCTATCTCGTAGCCAGTGTCCTTGGTCATAAGGATGTAAATACCACAAAGCGCCACTATGCCGATATGAACGAAGAAGCAAAACGCGCAGCCCGAAACATGGTCAAGCTGCGCAAGGAGTAAAGTTTAATAAACATATTCTGTGCTGTAATAAGGAATAACAATATACTGTCCCGCCTTAATCGTGTCGGTATACATATGATTGATATCCTTTACCTCGTTAATATATTCTTTATAAGATTCCTCATGAGCGTTCTGCCTGGCGATGCTCCAGAGTGTATCCCCTTTCTGAACCATATACGATGTGAAATATTTATAATATATCTGACTGTCCTCAGCCTGGGCTTTTGTAGGTACCAGCAGGCCGAGGATAACAGACATGAGGACCATGGCGAATGCAGAAGCGAGTTTCAGGGGAAGGGACTTGCGCTTCTTATTCTTCCTGATCTTTCTGAAGGTATTGGATCTATTCACAGACCGGTTGTCGTATCTGTCGGCGATTATCTCGCCGCGACGATTCTCTGTTCTCCTGTTAATTTCATGTAATGGAATATAATTTACAGTTATCTCTCTCATAATACGCCTCC
>DMCJ01000120.1 GCA_003446735.1 Lachnospiraceae bacterium
GTCTCGGTTCTTAGCAAGCACAAGCGGGAACGAAGTGTGAGCGCAGTGCGAGCTTAGAACCGCTAGGGGTCTTCGTTCCACTCCGGTCGGCGCAAAACCAAGGTCCCCCGGACCTTGTGCGCCGCGCTAGAGCGGAAGCGTGTCCTGAAAGTATATATGCTAACCCCAGCGCGCCAAAAACTACTTCATTGTTCTATGCTACCCACCCTGCGCACTTAATAATAACTCCTTGCAGTGGAATAGCACATGTGGTATAATAAAATGTAATTGTGTGCACATATTGTGATTGCCCGATTCGAACAAATGAGGGTGATCCGAGTTGCAAAAATGTAAAAAAATCGCCAAAAGTGTTATAAATACGGCGTTTTTGGCCGATATAATTTTTGAAGCATGGGCTTGTTTCTGAATATACGGCGAGATGACATCATGAAAAAGACATTAAAAAGAACAAATTCAATAAAAAATAAAGGTTTTACCCTGGTAGAACTTATCGTTATAATGGTCATCCTTTCCATCATCGCGGCCATATCCATCATGGGCATAAATGCATGGCAGGACTGGGCTTTCTTTAATAGCGCTAACACGAGTGCGGAGACGATATTCGTGGATGCACAGGATCAGCTTACGGCAATGAGCCTTGGCGGCGGCCTTGACGCCCTTAAGGCCAGGATGGAACAGGCCGAATCCACCGATCCCGGTGTAGGAAAGCTTGATATCACGGCTTTAAAGAGTGAATCCGGCGGCACATACACATACGAGACGCTCTTCCCCGAAAGCAGCGGCAAGACAGATCCCGCTAAATATCAGGAAGAAGTATGGTATGTAAAGACTTCGAGCGGTGACTATGACAGGTATTTAAATAACCCCGCTTCTGTTGGCGAGGGTGCTAAGATAGTCTTTGAATTATTATCCCCCACGATCAAAGATCATGAAATATTAAACAGCTCGATCTGCCTTGAGTTTACGACTCTTGACGGGCAGATGTTCGGCGCTCTTTACTCGGACAGAGTAGGAGGGCTTTCTTATGATGACGCATCTTCAAATACATACGACTCCGTCTCCGTTTTAGACAGACAGAGAGATTACAGATCAAATTATACGCTTGGATTCTACGGAGCAGAGACTCTTGCGAAAGCACAGAAGGGCAGAAATGTAGAACAGCTTGAATGGATCGAGATCCATAACGAGGAAACTCTTTATGTGGCCTTTGATGGCGAGGATCATGCTTCAAGAGATTATGTCCTTGATATCTGTGATGACAAGACGTTAAACCCCATCTTAGAGATAGCAATCGAAGGAAGTGCATTAAATACAAGACCTGCAAATGATGAGATTCAGGCTATCTCATGTGAGACAAAGAGATATAACGACGACGGTACTTTTGCAGAGCTTGGAAAGATCGATTATCCCGTATGGTATGTGACCGAAGACGGAAAGACGAAAGTTATACTCGTACTTGATGCGGCTGATATAAGTGCTTCCGGTGAGAAATATCTTGAATATTTAAGAAGCGCAGGAGAGGATTTTGCAAACCTTAAGTCGACGGCTGATTTTAATACGAGCGGATTAAAGAGCAAGAACTTTATCACATCCTACAGCTTTGCGAGATTTGGCTTCCCTCTCGATTCCAAGCTTTATGCGACCGTAGGACTCAAGGGTATGCCTGCATCAAGCCACATCAGCACAAAGGATCTTGATGATTCAAAGGCTGGCTTAAGGGATGCGGTCGCATGTTTTGATCAGTCGACGGTAAGAAATGAGGGAGATGCAAAATACACCTACAACATCTTAAACGGACGTCATTTATACAATATAAGATATCTTGAAATGTATAATTCATGCCTTGAAGAAAAGAGCGGAAAGACGGTTATGAACGCCCTTCATTTTGATGACTTTAAGGGCCGCCCCGGCGTAGGCGAAAATGAATTCGTGATATTAAAAGATATCGACTGGATGGATTTTGCAAACACTAAAAAGGGTGTATTTGACAGCAGGAAGCTCCTTAAGACAGCCAATATCAGTTATAAGGACGGTACGCCCGTAAATGTCGTAAACGCTCCGTTCATATCCATAGAAAAGCTTTATGAGAAGGATGTATTAAGAGGTGATACGGCAAGCGTTAAGCTCCTTAATTTTTCCATCAAGCAGACTGTCGATCAGACCATCCTTCGTAACGGATCCGGGTCCATGCGTTACCTGCCTGTATACAACGAAGGTGAAGTCGGAACCGTAGATACTACGACAGGTTCTCAGGCTAACTATCACAAGACAAAAGTATTAGATCATTACGAAGAGGTTTATCCCGTAGGACTTGTTTCCGAGAACTTCGGTACAATCGAAGAGCTTGTCATGGATGGCATCGTGGTAGAAGCCGAAAGAGTATCAAGTACCGACGGACTCACACAGATCGGCGGAAGCATTGCCGGCGCATTCTGCGGTGTTAACTACGGAACTCTTCAAAAGCTAAAATTATACAGCAACTATACTCCCGGAAGAGACAGCCTCATAACAGGCGAGAAATATGTCGGCGGTATATTCGGTTCATCTCCGATCCTTTACAGGAAGAATAATGATGATACATATTCCTTATGTACGGATAAGGTTCCTTCTTCGGGCATGAAGGCTGAAAGCCTTGAGAACCATGCTTTAGTTAAAGCAAACCGTTACGGAGGCGGTATTGTTGGTTACCTTTATACCGACAGATCTGCTGCATCCAACATAAAGTCATTCACGCTCCAAAACTGCATAAGTGTTCGAGTAGCACGTCCCGCCGACAAGAAAGCCGGGGAGACACCTTATGATGCCAAGTATTTAGGCGGTATTGTAGGCTACATGGAGAATGGCGGAAACAACAACACAGATCTTATCGTTAAGAACTGCCGCGTAATGCCGCTTACTTCAGATGCATTAAGAGCAGCAGCTGAGAGCGAATATAATAACCTTACTGATCCTAAAGACAGGATAGCTCTTGTCGGTGACTATGTGGGCGGTATAGCCGGTGGTAATGAAGCCGGATTCATTGAAAGATGCAAGGTAACTAAAGATTGGAATGAAATTAAGGGCGGTGTTGGTAATACAGGGGCGATAGTACTTTCAGCAGAAGAGAATTCTGATAAGAATGGAAACAGATCCTATCTTATAGGTGGAGATTTTGTCGGTGGTATAGCAGGAAGTCTTGAGTACAGGAAGACTGTTGATGCAAATAATTATGTTGTACCCGCAGTGAACAATTACGTTCTTCCTGCCGGTAAGATCGGTGATGAAGTTGCTACCGTATCAGAAAATGACAGAAATAAAGTAAATATACTCAGGATCGCAGGTGTTAATTATGTTGGCGGTGTTGTTGGACTGGCCGATACGGGAAGTGATATTGATTTTGTTATAGCAAATGATACAAATAACCAGATATATGCAGTGGAATATTCGGCAGGCGGCATAGCCGGAAGCTGTTTTTCCATACAATTATTGAACTGTCTTGATGATGATCATCATTTTATAAAATATTCGGAGACAAACAGAAAGAATTCCAATTCATATATTTTACCGGGACGAGTAATCAGCAGAGCTATATCGGGAGGTTTATTTGGTACCGTATTTGTTGGAGACAATGATCCTACTATTAATCCCTCAGATACGGCTAAACTTCGTTCCAGGAATATGGATGGAGTATATAAGACGGCAGGAACGGACGAATACAAAGAGCATCCTTACAACAAACCCATAGCTGATGATAAGATCGAGAGCGGTTATGAAAAAGACGCATACATTGTTAAGATAGGTAAATTCAGAAATGTTAATACCAAGCTTTATGCGGCTTCGTGTTCCGGTGGTTATGCAGGATATGTTGAAGTGTTTTCACAGGATAAAGGTAATTACTCCGGGGATTACGCAAAATCCTTTGCAGCATCAGCCAGAGCTATCCATGAGGGGGATACAAGTACAGATAACAGTAATAAATACAACAGAAAGAAACCTATAGTTAATTTTGGGGTTAATAATGCTAACGGATATATAAAGTATTTTAATCTTACTTGTGATTTCCTTCTTGTAAGACAGATAAATGAATTAAAAGGTATTAATGCTTCGGATCCCAACTATGCATCTGCGGGAAGATATCTCTTATTTGATGGAATTGATTCTTATAAAGATGCCAATTATGACAATATGGTTGAAGAGGTGTTTGTACCCAGAATTTATACTACATTCCTGGCTGGCGGTATGATAGGAATGACTGAGAGATATTCTCCGATTAGTATAGAAGACCTGTGCTTACAACAGAAAACTGTGTCAGTTGATGGCGACAGAGTGTTTGGATGTGATGGACCTGATAACAGTACAATGTTGGAGACTCACGGAGCAGATAGTGAAGTCACCGGAATAAACGGTTATGCAACGGGCATTCCCGATAAATATGTGGTATCAAGAAATGATGTTCACGTAAGCTATTACGGAAGTGTTTCGGGAAGAATAAATGAAGGAACAACAGTAAGACATTGCCAAGGTTGGTGTCAGTGTGCCACATTCTCGGGGTGGACTCACGGAGGAATATGCTCAGTTAATGCCGGAAGATTGGAGAATTGTGTAGCGACATCGATCACAGTTGATACCAGAAACAGTAAGATTTCATATAATGACCTGTTAAGTCACGTTGGTGGTTTGTGCTATTATAACGGTAGTCCTGAAGAGGATCATCCTGCTGTTATAATCAACTGCAAGATGCAGAATGGTTTAAGACTATATGGAAGAAGAGGCTTGGGCGGTTTTGTTGAAGAAAATGGACCATTCGGAATAATTGAGCTTAACAGGAACACAGGATATAAAGCTGAACTTGAAATAAGAGGAAACGATGCCGGATTTGGAGCCGGAATGATAGTTGGACAAAATGCCGGTCGCGTGATAATCAATATTCCTAATTCCGGAAATACCGCGACAAATATTTGCTATACTGACGGCACTATTCATACCAGAGCAGACAGTAATCCCAAGAATAACTCTGCCGGCGGTTTTATAGGTAAGAATAAGAGTGTTGGTTACGGGGATAAGGGATGGCATACCGGTGTCATAATCAATGTAAATAATACTCCTATAGTGAATAAAGCTGATGTCAGCCTGGTGGCTACGGTTGATCAGGTTAATTCTGCAGGCGGAATAGTAGGTGAAGCAACCGGAGAATTTGTTTTATCTAATGCTCATAACGAGGGTAATATTTCTGCATCAGGTAATGCCGGCGGAATAGTCGGATTTAGGAGAGAATACAGCACTAACCTTAAGAAGGAGTCGGCCGGATACGAGAATCTTGGTCAGTCGACAAAGCTTGAATTACGTAACTGTTCTAATGAGGGAAATATAAACGGATATCTTATTGCCGGCGGTATAGTTGGAGAAATTAAATATGCGCATCCTACAGCGCCAGGAGTGTCTGTTACCGGTGAATATGGAACTAACTGTACCGATCAGATAATAGAGGGAGTTACAAATATAGGCAATGTCAGCGGAAACAGATATTGCGGAGGTATTTTGGGATTTATAGGCTGGCCTGAACGTAATGCAGATGCCGGAGGAAGTCAGTACCTAAATAATGTAAAGATTATTGATGCCGTTAACGGCGGTCAGGTTGTATCATCATATGATGTCGGGAAAATGGGTAATGAGGTTTCTGCAGCAAATTACCATCTGTATTCGGGAGGAATTCTCGGAATGGCTGACAGCAGGGTTAAAGATGATAATAATATGCTGATAAGGCTTTATTGCTGCAGAAACTACGGTGATGTAGCTTTGTCCGGAGCTGACCAGGATACAAGCGGTGATTCTAAGGTAACGAGTGTGGCAAGCGGCGTGACCGCTATGGAATACTGCTTTGCTGTAGATCCGAACTTAAAGAGTCATCTTTCGGCAGCAGCCAATAATACAGGCGAGTATACATATAAGACAGTTGCTGAATTTGGTGGAGTTCTTAAGCAGAATACGAGCCTAACCCTTGATGGACGTACAGATCCTATCGTATTTGATGATGCCATGAGATATAACTTCTATGTAGGTGAAAAACCTGCTGATGACGAAATGGTTCTGGGCACCAAGATAGAAAATACCGGTGGCGGATATTTTGAAGACGAAGAGGAAGAGGTCGATGAAGAAGACGAATATGATGAAACTGTCGATGAAGAAGCGTCAGATGTAGATCTTGATGCTGTTGATATCTATGGTACCGTATCCGGAAACGATGTAAAGGACTTCTACGACAAAGAAGAAAGTAATAAGGAAGCATCTAAGCAGGCGTCAAAGTCGGATGAAGATAATAAGAAGTCAGAAAATGCCAAAAATAATAAGGTTGAAGAATACAGTGAAGATGAAGAAGCTATAGAAGATCCGGATGCAGACTTGTTAGAGGAAGAAGATGAATACGCAGATCCTACTTTAAAGCAGGTATATGATGGAAAGTTCAAGAATAATGACCTCCCTCAGAATATATCCGGCTACCTTACAAAGAATGATCTTTACAGATTCTTTGTAACAGGCGATAAAGTGGATAATTCGGGGTCGATAGTGTTAACGTCACCGTACAGGTTCTGCCTCTATGGATATAACCTGTTTAATGAAGAAGAACCGGATAAGTTTAAGATAGACGATGATGCGATAGATAATGCATCTGAAGCCATTGATCCGATGTTTGTTAATTATCGTACTCTCGGCGCGGATGACGATGTGGATGAAGCATTCCTTAATCACCTGTTCCGTGTATTTAAAGGCGGAGAGTGATAAGCGGCTTACCGGAGACCGGCAAAAAGTAATAAAGAGTTCGAAAACGAAAAGAACGAATATATGACACAAAAAAACGGCAAAAATATTAAAAAGCATTTGGACTGCGGGATCATCAGACATACTCTTAAAGATGATCACGGAGCGGCGCTTTTTGTTGTCGTTGTGATCGTGCTTGTGCTCTCGATACTGTGTTTATCGCTTATCATGACGGCGGGTGCGCTTTATAACTCATCTAAGAATGCGATCATAAAGCTTCAGACACAGGAGGCTGCGGTCTCTGTCAGCAAGGAGATCGAAAAGGAGATAACAAAGCCCAATTATACGAGTTTTGCCGATGAGTCGAATGACAGATCGGCAGGAAAGAATGCCCTTTGGTTTTATTTAAGGGATAATATCAAAAATGACGGAACCTGGCCTTATTACGCTGAGGCCGGCAACAAACAGAATATAGAATCCGCCAACCACGGCGCTGCCGAGGCTTACAGGTATTTTGATTTAACCGAATCCGGGACGAGCGAGCTTCCGATCGTATCCGGCGATACTACGGTCTATATGTACTGGTCTCCCGCGGGAAAGAATGATTCGGTGGATGCTTATGATACGTCGCCTTCGGGAAGGACGCTTTATATAACCGTAGTCTGCGAGCGCGAGGGCGGAATGTATACCGTAACAAGCACATACAAGCTTCGTACGGCAAGCGATTATCCGGACACAGTGGATGATCATGAAAAGCAGAGCTGGAATTGGGAATTTGTTGGAAGAAGTTAGGCGGGCGGCATATGAGAAAAGACATTATAAAACCGCATATTTCCGATAACCGGGGCATGACTATGGTTGAGATCCTGGTTGCATTCGTTATCCTTATTTTCATGCTTACGGCTTTTTACGGGATCGTGAAGTTTTCTTCCAATATGCTTACCGAAGCCGTGGATAATAAGGAGCGGACGCAGAGTTATAAGGAATGCTTTTACAAAGAGAATAAGGCGGGCCTTAACAAAACGGACATAACGCCTGCGGGTGCGACGTTTTCGCTTAACGTAAATATGACTAAGACAGATGCTTCAAACAGTGCTTCGGCCGCATCGGTTGCGCTTGACCATATGGCCGTGGTAAAATATACGGGAGACGGGAGTGTTGATCCCTTAAATGAAAGGCTCAGGGTGGATGTGTATGAATACAGATAGACATACAAAGCCCGGAGCGGGAAACGATAAAGGTTTTACATTAGTCGAGCTCCTCGTCACGTTCGTGCTCCTCAGTATATTTATGGTGGCCGCCACGCAGGTGGTCGCATCAGCCACAAACATCTATTTCAGAGTAAGAAATGAGAATTACGGGCAGCAGGTGAGCGGTATTTTGATGGATAAGATGAGGTCGCTCATCGCGGGATGCGAATATACCGCTGAGATCACGCCTGAGATCGACGATCCGACGCTTGCGGTCGGCACCAGTAATTCGATAACGCTCTATGACAGGACCGGAACGAAGATAAGGATATATAAGGAAGTCCCCGCTAACAGGATAGCCATTAAATATTTTGAAGTAACCAGCGGAGAGAATACTTTTGAAGAGACGGACTGGCGTTTTGATGAAAAGACATATATGGATTTCGAGGTTGAATCCTTAAGCTTTACATGGGCTAACGGAAGTAATAAAGAGACTCCTCTTAAGGATACCGATCCAAGCCCTGTATATCCGCCCGATGTCGTAAAAGTAGAACTCAAGCTTCACAGCAGTAATTATGGTGACTATGTCACCACTGAATATATGGAAATGTACAATCATGAAAAAACTGACCCTTAGTAAAGAAAAAGCCGTAATAATAAATTTCATAGTGATAATCTTAGTAGCTCTTATCCTTTCGGTAGCGGGATTCTTCCTTATCACCTTAAGATCAAGGGGAAGAGAAGTTTTAAGAAACGCCAAGAACGTTAATCTCGCTCTTATGAATGCCGAGATAGAGCAATACGGCAGAGGCAGCAGGATATTCGATCCTACAAAGCCCGATAATCTTGCAGAGGGCGTTAAGCAGGAAGTTAAGAATATAGCCGGTGTGGACGGTGATTTTAATCTTACTTCATTTGATGCTGCAAAAGGAAGAGTTACGGGACTTTCCTATTTTGAAGACGGATTTTTTGCATCTTATGAATATGATCCGCAGACTGGAGACCATTGGAGCGTGTCCTATCTGCTGAAGCTTTTGGATTTTAAAGAATGATACTTTTGTGAGGGGATAAGTGAGAAAGGGAGAGTATGGAAACCTATCGCTATAAAGCGTTAAATGAAAAAGGCTGGACCGTAAACGGCAAAATGGCAGCCCAGGATGAGACGGAGCTTCACGAGAGGTTAAAGGCCGAAGGTAAGATGCTTTTGTCGGCTTCCGTTGAGGAAAACAAAAAACGCTTTAGAAAGCTAAAATCAAATCAGGTAGCGGATTTCTCGCGCAGTCTCTCCGAGCTTTTAAAGGCCGGAGTCATGATAGTTCGCGCTCTAAGGATCATCGCCGATGATGAATCCACATCACCCAAGGAAAGAGAATTATATGAGGAGATCCTTCGTCTCCTTAAGAACGGTACGCCTTTTTCGGATGCTCTTGCAGCCCAGGAAGACGTATTTCCGCCGCTTTTTGTCAATATGATAAGAAGCTCGGAAAATACCGGTAATATGGATGATATAACCGCGCAGATGGCGGAATATTATGAAAAGGAATATCGCTTAAATCAAAAGATAAAGAGTGCGACATTCTATCCCAAGATGCTTGGTGTGCTCATCGTTATCGTCGTTGCGATAATCATGGGATTTGTCATCCCTCAGTTCCAGACACTTTTTGATCAGATGGAAACACTTCCCTTATCCACTTCACTTCTTCTTGCGATAAGCGGCTTCGTGGCAAGGAGATGGTATCTTATCATTTTTGTCGCAGCGGTCGTTTACCTTGTGATAAGGATATTGTCAAGGATTCCGGCGATAGCGCTTCTTCTTGCAAGGATCGAAGTTCATCTTCCGGTAATAGGAAAGCTCAAAAAGATCATATATACAGCACGTTTTTCAAGAACCTTATCAAGCCTTTATCAGGCAGGTATACCTATAGTTGACTGTCTTAATGTATCAAAGACCACGATAGGCAATCTGTACATAGAAAAGCAGTTTGACGATGTTATCACAAAGGTCAGATCCGGTAATAACTTAAGTGATACGATATCCGAGGTTGACGGATTTATCAGAAAGCTTTCCTCATCGATACGTATAGGAGAGGAAACCGGTGCGCTTGATAAGATGCTCATCTCCATCGCAAATCAGATGGATAACGAGTCGGAAGTGGCAAGTCAGAAGTTAGTACAGTTACTGGAGCCTGTAATGATCGTGTTCATGGCTGTTGTGGTAGGATTTATCATGATAGCGGTCATCCAGCCGATCTACGGTTCCTATGAGAGCATAAGTAATTCATATCAGTAAGGAGAAGGCATGAGTACGATCATCTATCTCTACAATTCACAGATCCAGATCGCGGTTGGTAAGACCTCCGCATCTCCGGGAAAGGTCAGACTTAACAATATCTATACCTTTACCGCGCCGGAAGGCAGCATCATAAACGGTGTCATTACCGATATTGATGCATTAAGGACGGGACTGATGTCATTTATCAACATGAACCAGATCCCGGTAAAGGATACGATAGTCCTTATCGAGAGTTCAAAGATCTCCGGTAAGCTCATTGAAGTACCCAAATTAAATGAGCACAAGACTTTGGAATTCTGTATAAGAGAATTTGCCGATACCGGAAGGACGAGAGAGGATTCCACTTTCTGTTATACGGAGCTTCGTCCCTCGGGCGATTCAAAGCTTCGCAAGGTCTTTGCGGAAGCCATTCCGAAGGAAATGCTCAGGGATATAGCGGATCTGTTTAAGCCGATGGGTATAAACCTTAAGGGTGTTTACTCACATGAAGGAAAGATCTTAAATATGCTTGATGTCACCGTGGCAAGGCGCTTTAAATCCTTCTCCGTTCATATGATAAACGACAATAACATGTCCAACTTCTTATGGGATAACGGAAGCTACGATTTCCATAACGGACAGCGTTTCTTTAATGCCATCGGAACGAACGAGTTTTATGATGAGACAAGCCGTTATTTCAGGCAGATAAAGCAGTTCATGGAAGTGCGTTCAAAAGAGGACCATCGCGAGATGATCTTCTATACGGGCGTTACCGAAGAGGAATATAAATATTACGACAGGGATAACAAGGAGCAGGGAATAAATCATTTTTCCCAGGTATTGGACCTTAACCTTACCAAGAACAGAGAGCTTCACGACAAGGCGAATATCGCGATCTGCGCAGTATCCGGTCTTTTTGAGACCCACAGGATGTCGGATTTTATCGTTAATTCCAAGGCAGAGGCAAGCAGCAAGAAGGATTCGGATCAGGCATTCATCATAAAGAGCGCGATACTTACCGCTATCATATTTGCAGTTCTCCTTATAGGAGCGATAGTTTCCATACTCTTTAAAGCCGGAGCAAAGACATCATTCTTTACGCTCTATGATTATAACAATTCTCCTGCGATGCTCGATCAGCTAAAGCAATATGACGAGACGATGGAAGAAAATGCAAAGCTTTCAGGTCAGCTTTATGCGATCGATAAGGTAAGGGAAGATGTTGCGACATATCCGGTGGCTACCGACGATGTGATAAGCATCATCAGAGTCTGCGCTGCGGGTTATGCCTCTGTTGAGATAACCGGATTTGATGCGGAAGCGGGTTCACTCGATCTTACCGCAAAGGCGGCCGAGGTAGATATGATAAAGGAATATATCTACAGACTGATGGATGAAAAGATATTCAGCGATGTCCATTATACCGGATATCATTTTGATGAAAGTACACAGCTTTGGAACATTGATGTGACATGTACCTTGGCGGAAAGTGCGGGGAGGTAGAGTATGCAGACGGGACTTACCAAAAACGACAAAAGACTGCTGGTATTACTTATAAACATCGTCCTGTGCTTTTTCTTCGGGTATCTTATCATATATCCGAATTTCAGGATGGGTACAAAGTATACCGAGAAGCTCATTATCCAGGAAAGTCACAGAGAGATAAATGACAGTAAGATCTCAAATCTTCCGGTCCTTCTTATGGATAAGGAAAGCTATGAGGAAGATGTCGTAAAGAACAGCGAAAACTATTATGACATAATGAGCGAGGCCGACATCGATAAGATGATGACCGGAATGGCTCTTTCATATGGCATCGAGCCTTTTGATCTTAATATCGATCTTGAAAAGACTGCAGCATCGACCGTGCCTTATCAGTATTCCGAAAGAGCGATATCGGGAGAGGGCGAGAGTGCGCCGGAATCTGATTCTTCAAGTCAGGAAGAGGATCTTTTATCATTAGGTTCATCTTCAGCCGATACACCGGTCGTGACCGATACATCATCATCTTCCGATCGTTATGAAAAGAAATTCAGAAAAGAATTTGCCGATCATTACGGATATAACTACGGCTCCGATCCTTCTATGCAAAGTATCTTAGACGATCCTTTTGCTGAGTATGACGAAGAGGTCGAAGAGGAAGAAACCGAGGCAGAGGGATCTCATGAGATCCGCGAAGCCAGGATCTCGATGCGCCTTGGCGGAGATTATGAAAAGATAAATGCATTTTTACAGAGCCTTTTCGAAACAGACAAGGAGCTCCT
>DMCJ01000014.1:0-4977 GCA_003446735.1 Lachnospiraceae bacterium
TCTGGAAAGTGATCTCATTCTTTCCATATGTGTTGGGGAAGAGTGCCTTTATCTTATCCTGATCCGCAACGGACTCGGTAGCTGCTCCGTCCTTAACACAGATCTCCGCGATACCTCCGCGTAACATGCCGGGAAGCTTGGGAGAATACTGATACCTTGTTTTCTGAAGAGGTGAAAGATTCATTTTGGTTCTCCTTTATATATTTATTTTGCCAAAAGCTCTAAATATTGCGCAAGACTTATGATATCAAATAATACCCGTAAAATCAAGAGGCCGGGGATGATTGTCATGCGTGTGTGACAAGTTTTTTCCGACGCCGGGGGATTGTCAAAAATCTGTCGCGAGCAGATCTTTTGACAACCTCCGGCTGCGAATAAACTCGCGCAGGACTATCTTATGAAAAGGTCTGCGCGGTAAACTACTGTCCTTTGATCCACTCATCGAGCCTCTCATCAAGCATATAAAAAGGCATCGGCCCCTCATCCATTATGAACTGATGAAACTCCTTAAGACTGAAATCATCCCCGAGCGCATTTTTTGCCTTATTGCGAAGATTTACAAATTCCAGATATCCGACGAAATAGTCAAGATATCCTGCGGGGTCTTCCACTATGTAATCATACATTTCGGGAGCTCCGGCAGCGGCGCCGTCTCCGAAATATTTCTCTAAATATCCTTCAAGATCATCCACATCCCAGCCGTTATAATTGATCTGGATATCGGTGTATGCATAGATCGCGAGCGTTGTTGCCTGATCCCACATCAGCATGTTGGCAAGATCGGGATCATCCACGCCGTAGCTGTAGGAGAGAAATTCAGTGTATGTCGCCCAGCCTTCGGTGTAGCCGCCCCAGCTGTACATCTCTCTGGCAAGCGGTCTGTCGTAATTTCCGGAAAATACCGATTCGTAAAGATGTCCCGGATAGCCTTCATGAGCCAGGGTCGTATAAAGCTCACCCGGATCGGTGCTTAGATTATTTATATATATGACATTTTCCTTTTTATCATCGATCGGAGGCGTAAGATAAAATGCCGGATTGGTATGCTCTTCCATGGAAGGATCCACGCTCTTTATCGTGTAGTTGACCTCGGGAGGCTCCGGGAAATCCGCCTTGCTCTTTTTTATAAGATCCTGCATTATCTCTTCGGGATCGGTCAGTTCAAACGAAAAGTCGAGATACTTATCGTAAAGAGCCGGATCTTCGCCGACCATATCCTGGATCCTTCCTATACGGTCATCGATATAATCATCTATCCTGTTCTCTAATTCTTTTATGCTCGCTTTGGTCCCTACGTTTGCCTCCACGAGATATTCGTAATATTCCTTTCCTCCGTCAAATCCGCAGATGCCTTGCTGAACGCCACCCTTACCGTGGAAACCGTCAAGCTCGTCTATGAGTTTTTCATATGCGGGTATGACCTCGTTTAAGATCTTTTCCTTATTCTGCTTTTTATACTCTTCCTTCTCATCATCGGAAAGGAAAGTGACCTTTTCTATCCTTTCATCAAAAGCCCCTATCATATAGTTGCTCTCGGGGTCTGCGATGAACTGCTCGCACTGATCGATCGTACGGTCTAAATCCCTGTCCGACATGAAGTTACCCTTCTCGACCTTCTTTTCCTCAAACTCGATACAATAATCAAAAAGTTCATCGATCTGGGAAATAAGAGCAAGGTAATCCTCCACATCCCGCTCTCTCCTGAATGTATATTCCGAAAGGATGATGGGCAAAACCTGCTGCTGACCGTCGGCGCAGCTTAAAGGATCGTTAAGGAAACGATATTCTCTTACTCTCTTTTCCTGACCTATGCTGTCTAACATGATATCATAGGCGATCGCAAGATCCTCGGAAAGATCGTCTCTGTCATACCTCTTAAGCTGTTTATCCATATGGTCTATAAGGCGGGCATATTTATCCATATCTTCCAAAGAAAGATCGCCTATGCTGGCCTCATAATCCTCTATTCCGTAATTCTCGGGATAAGCAAGGGAGTAATGAAGATTTATGGTGTTTTCCCTGATATCGGATAAAAAAAGACTGTCGGTATATTTTCTGAAGGCTGCGGACGGATCTTTCCTTATCTCATCATCTGACGGGATATAATATCTTTCTGAAAATTCATCATCTAAAGCATCGGACGTATCGGGGTCTGCCGGATCGCCTGTCTCTTCTTTTTTATCATCGGCCTTTCCTTTACCGGAAAACTTATCGTAAAGATCCGTCATGCCGCATCCGGTGATAAAGACCGATATTGATAAAATAAGGGCCAAGGCCCTTATTATTTTTTTATACGTTATGTTTTTTTTCATCATGCTCTCCCTGATAATTACTGGGTCGTAGTACTCTCTAATTCATTTGCATAAGCATCCTGCTCATTTGCGGTCTGAGTCTCTGCGGATGCATCCCCGTTGGAGCTTGCCCTGTTGGCATCGGCTATGTTCTCCTGAGCCATCTGGGTAAATTCGGAATCGGGGAAGGCAGTAACGAGCTGGTTATAGATCTCATTTGCCTTATCCATATTTCCGGACTGCTGATATGCAAGTCCCATCTGGTATAAGGTTTCGGGATTGGAACTGTCAAAATACCAGGATTTAAGGAACTGCTCTATGGCACCGGTATAATCGCCCTGATTCTTAAGGGCCATTCCGCTCTCAAAGCAGTGCGTCGCGGCACGTCCTCCGACAGCCTGCATCATGGACTGATAAAGCCCTTTATATGCTTCGGAATTCTGTGCTTCGACTAAGTTACTGTCTATCGTATAAAGGCCGTCGGCAACCGTATCAAGGTCGTCGGGATTGGCCACATAGGCTTTTGCCGCATTGATAAGTCCGTCAAAACTCTGAAGTACACCGCCTTCTCCGGTGATGGAGCTCTTCTCGGCCTTAAGCTTTTCATTCTCATCGGTAAGAGCTGCGATCTGGGATTCAAGGGCCGTGATATCGGCCGTCTTTTCATCTGCATTCTCGCTTATAACTTTAAGCTCTTCTTCTATCTCGCTCCTTGCCGACTGGACTCTTGCGGGAAGTATGAGGAAAAAGCATACTGCCATCCCTATGGCAAATCCGATAAGGATGTTGATAAGAACGGAGGAACCTATGATGGGCTCTCTTCTTCCCGAAGGCTGGATTATAAGCTCATTTCCCGACTGATATGTGTTGGGATCAAGAGCCGTTATCCTCTTTTTCTTTCCGATCGGATTCTCATCTCCGCCGAGCATGAATTCGGCTTCCTTTAAATATCTGAGACCGGTAGTGTTGTTAAGGTCGATCTTTAAACACTTTTTAAGTACTTTTCTGGCCTTATCCCATTCTTCCGCATTTAAATATAAAAGCGCGAGTAACAGATAAGCTTTTACAAAATGGGGATTGACCGATATGACCTTTTTGAGCTGGATTATCGCAAGATCCAAGCTGTCCTGATAACAATAGTCTATCGCGAGATTGAACTTCTTTATGGACTGATTGATGGTCTCAAGTCTCGTGGGATCCGACTGGATGTCATTAATATAATCATCCGCGATATTCTTCGTGGGACGGATATTCTTACTTATGACCCACTCCGATAAAGCGGCCACACTTTCTCCCATCTCAAAATACACAAGGCCTAAGAGGTTCCTTGCGTCAATATTGTTCTTATTAAATTTAAGAGACTGTCTTAAGCTTTCGACCGCTCCGGAAAGATCACGTACATTTGCCCTGTTAAGTCCCTCATTATAGAACATATTGGAAATGAACATGATGCGCTTATAAAGCTTTACATCAACTCCGCAGCTGGTACAGAAATCCTTATCCGAAAGCTCATTACCGCATTTGTAGCATATCATGGTGCTATTGCTGCTCCCTGGATTCCTTTATGGTATCTATCAAAAGATCTGCCATATCGGTAAGATCCTGATTGTATATGGATTCCTCTGCCTGATCTATCTCAAGGCTCGGATGAAAATTTCTTAATTCTTCTTCAAAATTAATCATGACCTGTCACCTCTTTTTCGCGCCGTAAATTATATCACAACCTTCAGCCTGTTGCAAATACCTCTCCGTCAATACTGCCTCCGGCCTCGTGATATTCGGTATAACTGGTTGGTTTGTTTATGATATACTGGCTCTGTCCGATCCTGATGCTCACACCGGGATAGATCTTTCCGTTGACCTTTATGGAGGACCTGCTCATCTCGTATATATACTGGCTTATCTTCTTAAGATCGCTCTTTACTTCCTTCATCTGCATCTCGATCTCAGTCTTTCTGACTGCGAGTTTTCTTCTTTTAATTTCGATATCGGGTCCGCCGCCGCCCGTGGCTCTGGCATAGTTTTCCAGATCTCTGATATCTGCAAGCGCTCTTTCCATATCTTTGTTAAGAGTGCCTTCTTTTACCATGAGCTTTTTCTTTTCTTCAAATTTACTGTTGGGACAGCCTGCATGAACTGCTGTAGGCAGATATACATCATTTCCGAGCTCGGTACATTCTATTCCGGCCGTGCCATGGACGAAGCCGCCCATGATGACGCCGTGCTTTCCGCTTAATTTGACTCTTCCGTCCGCATTTATCTGGGAATTCATCACGGCATTGGCTTCAACATCTCCGCCGGCCTCAACAACAGCCTGCTCTATAAAATCCGCAAAACATGAGCCTTTGCATATGAGCTTGCCTTTTCCGTTTCCCTGTATGCCGCGTTTTAAGATGATGTCTCCGCCGGCCTGCAGAAATGCGCTCTCTACGGTACCTTCCACGGTTATGGACTTACCGGCTCTTATATATGTGCCGGCATCTACATTCCCCCGAACGACCACGTCTCCGTAGAATTCGACTTTGCCTATGAGCTGATCGACATCTCCTTTTATGATATGGACGTTGTCTATATTAAGTCTTCCCGGCTGATAATCTATCTTGCCTTCTATTGCCGAAAGATATAGATTTTTATCTTTCTCATCTCTCTTTATGCCCTTGCCCTTTAATTCGGGAAGGTCCCTTAC
>DMCJ01000014.1:5094-6188 GCA_003446735.1 Lachnospiraceae bacterium
GCACGGTGATATCTGGCAAGCTTTGTATCCGCAGGAACGCTCTCTACAGAGTTTACACTCGTATAATCGATGGATCCGTCTTCTTTTAATTTCGGCTTTTTCTTCTCTCCCGATGCATCGAAAAAGAATTCGTAATATCCGTCTTTGCCCGGTCTTGAAGGTATCTGCTCGGCAACTAAGATCTCTCTTTGATATATGCCTTTTTTGACCATGGCTATAAGGATATCATTGTCGATACCCGTGTTTACTCCCTGTTTTCTCAGATAGTCCACTACCTCGGTAAGAGTGTATTTGTCCCCGTTCTCTTTTCTTACCAGATAGAGCCAGGCTGCCGAAGCATCCTCCGCTATCTTCACGTAGTTTTCTTCAACCTTCTCTTCACGTACCAAAAAAAGCTGAGCCAAGCAAATCCCCTCGCATCACAGCGCGTTTAAGCGCTCCTTAACCTGATCTAGCATCTGTGTGTACTTCTTTAATTTTTCTCTTTCTTCGTTGACCTTTGCCTCGGGTGCCTTGGATATAAATTTCTCATTGCCGAGCATACCGTTGCTCCTTGCTATCTCCCCTTCAAGTCGCTTTAACTCTTTATTAAGTCTTTCCTTCTCGGCATTTATATCCACGAGTTCCGCAAAAGGCATGTATATCGTTGCATTTTCGATGACCACGCTCACGGCATCATCCCCGATACCGTCTTTGTTATCCTGTATCTTAACATCCGATGCATAAGCAAGCGGTGCAAAGAAAAGCTTGCCGTTTTCAAATATCCCGGCTACCGATGCATCTGTCGTTACCACGAACACTTCGGCCTTCTTTGAAGGAGGAACGTTCATGGAAGAGCGGACATTTCTGATGCCTCTTACGGCTTCCTTTAATACCTCGATATCATTTTCTTCTTTCTCGAAATCATCCTCATCATTCCATACCGGCCAATCCGAGATCATTATGGATTCCTCTTCATCCTGGATCGATAAGAAGATCTCCTCGGTGATAAACGGCATATAAGGATGAAGGAGCTTTAATGCATTCTTTAATACCTTATGAAGTGTATAAAGGACTGCCGATCTGCTGTTCTCATCAGCCGAATCATATAACCT
>DMCJ01000014.1:6253-6546 GCA_003446735.1 Lachnospiraceae bacterium
ATCTCGATATACCAGTCGCAGAATTCATCCCAGATGAAATCGTAAACCTTCTGTACTGCGATACCGAGTTCGAATTTCTCCATATTGTCGGTAACATCTTTAATGAGACGGTTGCATTTGCTGATGATCCATTTATCGGCTGCTTCGAGATATTCCCTTCCCTTTGACACATCAGCATCTTCGGGAGTGTTCATAAGGATGAACCTTGAAGCGTTCCATATCTTGTTCGCAAAGTTCCTTGACGCCTCTACTCTCTCGTTGTAGAAACGCATATCGTTACCGGGCGCATTACC
>DMCJ01000116.1 GCA_003446735.1 Lachnospiraceae bacterium
CCGCAAGCTCTGCTGCCGCGCTTGGAGTGGGGGCTCTCATATCTGCCACAAAATCCGCTATCGTATAATCCGTCTCATGCCCTACCGCGGATATCACCGGCTTTTCGCAGTTAAATATGGCCATGGCCACTTTTTCTTCGTTAAAGGCCCACAGGTCTTCTATGCTTCCTCCGCCCCGGCCTACTATTATGATTTCGGCTCTTGAAGCATTTAAGACTTCTATGCCCTTTTCTATGCTCTCCGCCGCGCCTTCGCCCTGAACCTTTGCGGGATATAATAAGATCTCGATCCCGGGATCGCGGCGCTTTGCAATGTTGATTATATCTCTTACGGCAGCTCCCGTAGATGCGGTAACTACGCCGAGGGTTTTTATATGCTTTGGAAGAGCCCTTTTATATTCGGGGGCAAAAAGTCCTCTGTCCTCTAAATCTTCCTTTAATCTTTCGAACCTTTCGTATAATTCGCCTACGCCCTCTAAGGTGATCTTCTCGGCATAAAGCCTTGTATTTCCGTCTTTTTCGTATATGTCTACAGTGCCGGATACTACGATCTTCTGGCCTTCCTCCAGTTTAAACTTAAGGCCGCCTCTCTTACCCGCAAACATAGCGCAGGCTATCGCGGCTTTTTCATCCTTTAATGTAAAATAAAGGTGACCCGAGGAATGATATTTCACATTGCTCGCTTCACCTTTCACACATACCTGCTTAAGGAGAAAATCCTGCGATATCATATTGTGGATATAAGCATTTATCCAGGAAACGGAATAGATCCTATTCTCCATCCTTAATATTATTATCTCCTTTGAAGACTCCGGCCAGAACTCCGTTTACAAAGCTTCCCGAGCCGTCCTCTCCGTATGATTTGGCGAGGTCTACGGCTTCGTTGATGGCTACGCCAACGGGGACCGAGATGTCGTAGAGCATCTCGTATACCGCCACCCTCAGGACCGCAAGCTCGACCTTTCCGATACGCTCTATGCTCCAGTCCTTGGCGGATTCACCTATGACCCTGTCGATCTCGGGGAGGTTCTTAATGATATCATCAAATTTCTCCCTGATCTCTTCCCTGTCAGTCTCCGTAACGCTCTTATCTTCGGATGTAGATCCTATGAAAAGATCTTCCTGCTCGGGCATATCCTCGGCCGGATGATATTCAACTCTGAAAACAAGCTTGAAAAGCTGCTCTCTTAATCCGTGTCTGCTCATGCTTCTTTCATGCTTATGCCCGCTACGCGCACATGGACATTGGAAACCTCAAGTCCGGTAGTGCTCTCTACGGTGCTCTTCACCTTTCCCTGTACGCTCTGGCAAGTCTCGGGTATATTATATCCGTAGCTTATGGTAAGGGCCATCTCGATCCTGACGCTGCCGCCGGAAACAGTGACTTTTACACCCTTTCCGTGCTTACCTATGCCCACCTTGCTCATGAATTCGTCGGTGGCATTTCCGGTAGTCGAGTCCACACCGGGAACCTCCGTTGCGGCGATCGATGCTATCGTAGCTACCACATCATCGGCGATCGAGATATTTCCTTCTTTTTCATCTTCTCTTAATGTAAGATCTTTATTATCTTTATTTTCCATTTTATACCTCCGGGAATAAGAAAACTCCGTAAATCATTTTATCACAAATACATTGTTTTGAAAAGGGGAAAGCCCTTAAAGCCAGAACTGGAAGGTGTAAAGCCCGGGGTCATCCATATAGGATATACTGCCCTTTAAGATCACGTAATCAAACACGTTCTGATCGTCCAAAAGATAGCTCTTCATCGCGTTATATATCGTTTTGTCCGCGCATTTCATCCTGACCACTTTATCCTTATCCTCATAGCCTTTTTCAAAGGCCTTTCTTATCTTATCGGGATCTACTTCGGTAAAATACAGGTCCTCTCTTACATAATAATTATCGGCCTGACTCGTGCACTCGGGAAGCGCTACGAGTTCGTCGGGCCTGTGGCTCTTTTTTATATCCGAAGTCGTTACGAGAAAATAATCGTAGTTATACGTCATAACGGCCTTATCGACGCTTCCTTCCATATTCTCCTGAAAATCCATATCTCCCCAGGTAACGTCTAAGTGATACCAGTTCCCGTCAGCTTTTACCATGTTCCAGGCATGTGCACCTCCGGCCGCATCTCCGGTTACGGTAAATGCATTTATCCCGAGCATGTTTAAAAGATACTGCGTTGCCTTGGAATAGCCTGCGCACGAGGAAACATGATCATAAAGGACCGAAGCCATATTCTGATTGTTTACAGACGAAGTGGAATATGACGTATCATCCGAGAGTCTCTCAAAAACATATCTTATCTTCTCATAATCATCCGCATTTTTATCTACGCCGGCTATGATCTCTTTTGCGTTTTTTTCGATCTCTCCCCCTATCCTTAGAGCCTCTTCTTTTGAATAATTATACTTTCCTTCAAATTCCATATATACTATGGTGCTGCCTCTGGTATAGGTCGTATACATATATCTTTCCACGTAGAAAAGTTCGGGATGATCGTAGATCACGGCCTTAAAAGCCTTATCCAGAGTATCCTTTGATATGGTCGAAACTCTTACCGGTTCTCTGTTTACAAGGGAATTATAAACTTCGCTGTAGACCTGCTTTTCGAAGTTTAAGAGATTATCATAATAGAAATATTTAACGCCTTCCTCAGGCGGAATCATGTCTGTCGCAGGATCCGCATCTTTTTCATATATCTCGGAGGATATATCTTTTCCGCTATCGGTAAGGGAATCTTCGTAGTCCCCTTCTTCCTTAACCTCAACGGCCTTTGCCTCGGGCTCTATGGGATCAAGGTCGCCGCCCGGAATATTCATGACCTGAGTCCTTCCGATGTTCTCCTCGATCCTTGCATCATAGTCAACGCTGTCTAAATATTTGTACGCGCCAAAGAGCACACCTGCGCCGAGCGCGGTGATCAGAAAAAGTATTAAGATGACGCGTGCGATGACGTTCTTCATATCTGTTATTATTTATGCCGTCTGCGGCCTGTCAGTTCCTTGAGAATTCCTCGAGCTCCAAGCCTTCGTTTCTTTCCAAAGTCATGCGGATGCTCCACTCGTGGGCAAAGAGTAAGAGCGGATTACCCTTTAAGTCCTTAACCTTCTTCATATCGCTCGTTCCGCTTATCTTATCTACATCGATCTCGTCTTTGTTCGCGATCCAGCGGATGAATTCGTAAGGGAGATTTTCCATCTTTATCTCGACATTGTACTCGTTGTTAAGACGGTATTTAAGCACATCAAACTGGAGCACGCCGACTACACCGACTATTATCTCTTCCATACCCGTATTAAGCTCCTGGAAGATCTGAATGGCACCTTCCTGTGCTATCTGGGTGATGCCTTTCATAAACTGCTTTCTCTTCATCGTATCGACCTGTGAAACCCTGGCAAAATGCTCGGGCGCGAAGGTCGGGATACCCTCATACATAAACTTTTCCTTAGGCTCGCAGAATGTATCACCGATAGCAAACATGCCGGGATCAAATACACCGATGACATCGCCCGCATATGCTTCGTCTAAGATCTTTCTTTCATTTGCCATAAGCTGCTGGGGCTGGGAAAGTCTTAAGACCTTGTCGCCCTGCACGTGACGTACTTCCTTTGTCGCATCGAATTTACCCGAGCATATCCTCATAAATGCGATACGATCGCGATGCGCCTTGTTCATATTGGCCTGGATCTTAAATACAAAAGCGGAAAAACCGTGCTCTGCGGGATCGATAATGCCTATGTCCGCTTTTCTCGGAAGCGGTGACTCGGTCATCTCAAGGAAGTACTTAAGAAAGATCTCCACGCCGAAATTGGTAAGAGCCGATCCGAAAAATACCGGGGTAAGCTCGCCCTTATGAACAAGATCTATATCAAACTCTGCACTTGCACCGTCAAGGAGCTCTATCTCATCATATAAGGTCGCCTTGGCATCCTCTCCGATATGAGCGGTAACAGCAGCTTCATCATTTACATCGATGATCTCGGTCTCGCCTTCCTTTGTACCCTTCTGGGTATCGGAATAAGTGTATATATTTTTACCTCTCCTGTCATAGACACCTTTAAAGGCCTTACCCGATCCTATAGGCCAGTTCATCGGGCAGGTTGAAATGCCAAGCTCTTTTTCTATCTCATCCAGAAGGTCGAAGGTATCGTTTGCATCACGGTCCATCTTGTTTATAAA
>DMCJ01000066.1 GCA_003446735.1 Lachnospiraceae bacterium
AGGGCATCAAACACATCGGCAATAGCCATGATACGGGCACTTAAGGGAATTTCCTCGCCTTTTAACCCGGTAGGATAACCGCTTCCGTCCCACTTCTCATGGTGATAGGTGGCAAGGTTCTTTGCCTCTTTTAAATAGCCGTTATCGGAAACAAGAGCCATCGCGGATTTAAGAATCTCTTCACCCGCTGTCGTATGGTTCTTCATTACCGCAAATTCACTGTCATCAAGCTTTCCGGGCTTATTTAAGATCACATCCGAAACCTTGATCTTTCCTACGTCATGAAGAGGAGCCGAGTTTGTTACGTCATATATGTAATCGTCGGTGAGCATATCCGCATATATGCCCTCTTCCTTCATATGATTTAACATCAGCTTTACATATGCGGCAGTCTTTCTTACATGGTCTCCGGTATTTTTATCTCTGCTCTCGACAAGATCGGCAAGGACATAGATAAGTCCGTTCTGCATCTTTGCAAGCTCGTCACCTTTTTCCTTGACCTGTTCAAGATATCCTACTGTCTCGGCCATGGTCTTGGATACCGACTCGTAAAGGTTTTCTATCTCATCGCCCGTCTGTATGTTAAGTCTCTTTAATCTTGCGACACCGATCTCTAAGTCTTCCTCACTGTCATATGCAAATTTCCTTGCGGATATGGTCATGGCGTCGAGGGGGAAGATAAGGTTATAATCCGCGAGCCACAGACAAAGAACAAGGATGAGTATAAAGAATCCGATAAATAAGGAACTTACCTTGGTAAGGAAATTTATACTGTTTAAGGTAACATCCCGCATCTGGATATCGGCAGCCGCGTAAGCCACACACTTTCCTTCGGAATCGTATACGGGCTCGTAATCGGTAAGAAGCCATCCGTAAGTATCATCGGTAACCACGGGATCTATATTGTTCCCGGCTAAAAGATCGGGTACCAGTTCCATAAAGGACTCATCAAAAGGGATCAGCGTTCCGGGCTCTTCACCGGGGAGATCCTCGGTATCCAGATCAAATACAACGTGACATCCGTCAACCTCTATCCGGTAAACATATAGATACTCTATTTCCGGCGTGGTATTCTTAATACTTTCAAGTCTCTTTACCGTAGCGGCATAGCCTTCGGCCTTTCTTCCTTCCTCCACATAGGTTTCGACCATGTCACCGTCTATCGTACTTGCCGCCAGCTGCGCTATGCTTTTTCCCATATAGCTGTACTGATCGATGGCAAAATTCTTATATAAAAGATAACTTATTGATGTGGTAACAAACGCCACAAATATCATTATGCCCGCGATTATGAAGATGATCTTTCTTCTTAAGGAAAGCTTTACGGAAACATTCTTAAGTGCAATTTTTTTATTTTCATCGGACAAGGGAGTCTGTCGCCAGCCCGTAAGCTTTAAGGAATCCTTGAATTTCCGGGGCAGTACGTATAAGATCACAAAAACGGCGGTCACCGTTATGAACTTATCCACCAGATCGATCGCCACATCGGAGATCATCTGCGCCTGAAAAACAGTCAGTGTACCATCAGCTAACAGTATCTTTGCAAAAGGAGCGGATATTCCTTCTCCCATTCCGAACCCATACATAAGGAATGTCAGGACCGATCCCCCTACTCCTCCTATAAGAGCAAATACCGGTACCGTGGCAAGAGTCTTCCAGTAACTCTTAAATACGCCTTTGCTCGCAAAAAATGATCCGCAGGCAGCGATCATAACGCTCAGCACCGCATAATAAGCATTGGTCGGATCCGCTGTCATATTTACGATATTCGTCAGATATCCGACGATTATACCCGGAAGATATCCTCCTATGGCCGCCGCCAGCAGCGTTCCCACGTTATCGAGGAACAGGGGAATATTATAGAAATTCACCACCCTATTCAGCGCCAGGTTGATGAGCACCGCCATTACATAGAACCCTATCTTTCTGGCCGTTCCTCCGTTAAACCTCATTTTAGAATTTTCTTTCTCCATCTTAAAGACCTCCGAATACCGGATAAATAATGATCAGCTGTTGTAACCGTCGGGATTCATGCTCTGCCATTTCCAGGAGGATGCACACATATCGTCGATGGTCAGTTTTGCTTCCCAGTTAAGTTCCGCTTTGGCAAGTGATGCATCCGAATAGCATACCGGAACATCTCCCGCTCTTCTGGGCTTTATCTCATAAGGGATCTCATGGCCGCAGGCCTTTTCGAATGCCTTTACAACATCGAAAACGCTCTGGCCTTTGCCGGTTCCCAAGTTATAAACCTTAACCCCGGGATCTTCCTTTATCTTATTTATCGCTTTAACATGACCTTTTGCAAGATCCACCACATGTATATAGTCTCTTATGCAGGTACCGTCAGGCGTGTCATAATCGTTTCCGAAGATACCGAGCTTTTCTCTTTTTCCTATCGCAACCTGAGCTACGTAGGGAACGAGGTTATTCGGGATCCCTTTGGGATCTTCGCCGATAAGACCGCTCTCATGAGCACCTATCGGATTAAAATATCTTAAAAGAATGACATTCCATTTATTATCAGATGTATGAAGGTCGGTAAGGATCTGCTCTATCATATGCTTTGTCCATCCGTAGGGATTGGTGCAGACTCCCTTCGGGCATTCCTCGGTGATCGGGATGAAAGCCGGATCTCCGTATACGGTCGCGGATGATGAAAAGATTATGTTCTTTACATCATGCTCCCTTAAGGACTTACAGAGCGTGAGCGTTCCGCCTATATTATTCTCATAATATTCAAGCGGCTTTTCAACCGACTCTCCGACAGCCTTTAACCCGGCAAAATGGATCACGCAGTCTATCTTGTTTTCATCTAAGACCTTATCCATATCCGCCTTGTTTGTTATATCACCTTCGTAAAACCTGACCTTTTTCCCGGTGATCTCTTCAACTCTGTCTATCGCCTTTTTATTTGAATTATAAAGGTTATCAACGACAACAACGTCATATCCTTCATTTAAAAGCTCGACGCAGGTATGGCTTCCTATATATCCTGCTCCGCCCGTAACCAAAATAGTCATACTGCTTCCTCCTGTTATTATGATCAGATCACGCTTATACCGCCGTATTTTCTGATGCTCATTACCTGACACGAATTCTCCCCGAAGAGAGCATCCATCGCCATCCTGTATGCCTCGACCCTGTCGTTTTTGACAAATGCCTGTATCGTCCCGGCAAATCCGCCGCCGTGGACCCTGGCACATCCTTCTTCACCTAATACCATCTCGCTTACCGCAAGCGCAAGCGACATGTTCTGATGCTCAACATCGTGGTTAGTATATACATTCTGGAGATATTTATATGAAGAATCCCCGGAGGCCTTGAATATCTTTAAGAATTCTGCAAAATTCCCTTCCTTAAGGGCCTTTCCTTCTTCCACGGCTCTCCTGTTCTCGCTTACAAAATGAAGGGCTCTAAGCGCCGCTCTGTCTCCGCATTTTTCTCTTATCTTATTAAGGTCTGCCATGAGTTCTTTTTCATCCACATCCCTTAATACATCTTTTCCGAAGACATCGGCTGCTGCCTTCATCTCGGCCGGTACCGCAGCATAATCTTCGGTAAGATCCGCATGAGACCCTTTTGTGTCGGTGACACAGAGACTGTAGCCCACACTGCTTAGATCAAAATCTATCTTTTCTATGACAGGATTGTCGGGATCTAAAAAATCTATCTGGCATAAAGAGCCGACCGAGCAGGCCATCTGATCCATAAGTCCGCAGG
>DMCJ01000033.1 GCA_003446735.1 Lachnospiraceae bacterium
CAAAAGGCCATGCAGAAATGATGCTCACCTTCCTCACCCATGATATTCTCCACTATCGGAAGGAAACCGCGCCTGTTAAGGAGCTTTGTAAGAGCATCTTCCTTTGTCTCAACCGTCAGCTTCTCGTTTTTCTTTTCAAGATCCGTCCTTTCGTATTCGCTCGAATAGATATAGATCGCATTATAGAATATCACCGAAAAGAGCATGACAAAGGTTGAAAAGATAACTAAGGATGTCTCGACCGCATAGGAAACATCATATACGGGAGTGGCATCATAATAATGCAGATAGAGAAAAACAAATACTACAAAATCAAAAAGGAGCGAGAAAAGGATGATCCAGCGCATTTTTCCTTTAAAGAGATAGCATCCGAAATAGATTATTATCGGAACGATCGAAAAAAGGAAATTATATGAAGCACATGCCCATCCCATGAAATGAACGGATATCGCGGCATAGACCGAGACCTCCAGGATTATACTTATGTAAACCGGCATTATCATTCCAAGTGAACAGAGCAGGATACAGAAAAGATAAACCACTACGCTTAAGATATTAAAATAAGCAAGAGGCATTACCTTACCATACCATGTTATGCCCAGCAATATCGCATGTACCAGACACATTATGGCTACGGTAAATAAAAAACTGTTATGCACCAGAAAGTGCATGGTATCTTCTATCAGACCTTTTTTCTTCATTCTATCCGCGCTTTCTCCTACCGGTCAAACAGCTTAAGTGCATATATATGATCCGAAACGGCATATTTTTCTCTGTCATTTTCCGTAAGCTTCTCTATCAGATTCGCTATATAATCATTCTGATCCGTAAATATCAGTCTGGAATCTGTTTTTCCTTTTTCGGTTATCACATCGTAAAATCCGCACAGGATCTCACACATTCCCCTGACCGATCCGTCATTTACCAGGTAATTGACATGGAGATCCTTTTCTGCCTCACTTACAAATATTCCTCCGGTCACTTTTCCGTTTGAGTCCATATTAACAACACTGAATTCCGGCGAGATTCCGTTAAATATTCCGGCATCCAGTCCCTTTGCTCTGACATAATCCTTTACGGCTCCGATGGTTTTTTTATCTGAAAGCCCTGTGATATTACTGTTTTTCATTCTGCTTTCAAGGAGTCTGTCCATTTCGCTTCCGCCTATGATATCTTCTATGGGGACACAAAACATACTGCCGTCTTTTCCTGTAAGGAATTCCCGTCCCGAAAGCAGAAAATCCACCTCGTGATCGGATGAATAATAATCCGCTTCTATACCGTCAAGATCAAGATCCTCTAACAAAATGACAAGATTATCCAAAAGAAAAGACCCGATCCCCTGCTCTCTTTTTTCGGGATCCGTAAATATCCACTCAAGACGCGCAAGGCCGTCGTTTACTTTTATGGCGCATATTCCCGCAGCATAACCGTCTTTATCGATCACACCGATCTTAACACTGTCCTCATCATCTAATATTCTCCCGGGACATAAAGGAGCAAAAAATGCTGCATTATCCCCGGTTATTCCGGTTATCTCCATTTTGATCTCCTTATCTTACTTAAGCTTCGTCGCCTATATCCGCTGCGTCGATCTCTTCTCTGGTCAGCTCTTTCTCAAGCTCCTTTAATTCATTGTTAAGGCGTTCTTCTTCATATGCTTCTATCTCATCTTTGTAGATGTTTAAAAGTTCATCCTCGCTCATTCCGAATTCCTTCAGGGCTTCGGACATGTTTTTTTCCTTAAGAGTCTTTATAAGGTCAAAATGTTCTTCTCTCAAAAGATATGAGAAATGTTTCATCTCGTCATACATTCTCTCCTGATAAGTGTTTTCCCGACCTCCTATATCTTTAAGATTTTTATAATAATCACTCCTTAAAAGAGTCCTTTGTATCTCCTGTGAGAACTGGGTCTTTCCTCTTTCCTTTAAAATTTTTTTTGACTCTTCGGTCAGATACATATCTGAGCCTTCACCGGATGTAAGATCCTTAACCGATTCATACATCATATGTCTGACCTCAGACTGATACAGAACGGATCCTTCTTCTATATCATCCGGATTTTCCCTTGCATTTAAGTATCTTCCGTTAATTTCCTCTCCGGATGTCATCATATCTTCGGGATCATATACCAGAGAGAAAGCTTTAAAAGTCTTTCCCCAGACTTCAATAAAATTATACATAGCCTTCTTCTTCTCTTCGGCGCTTCCCGCAAACAGCCTCAGATTATCATAGAATTTTCCGGTATCCTCGTCCTGTTTATTCTTATTCTTTTTACCATTCAGTAATCCGGGATGAAAAACAATGAGTTTCTTCAGGATATACGGGCTTAAGAATCCTTCTCCGAGTACTCTTGTCGTCTCCTTCAAAAGCATTTCTTTTTTATCTTCAATATATGCATCATAAAAATGAATTATGCTCCGGTCCTTCGACCTCTGATCCTTCAGGGCTTTTTTTTCGGATGCCGTAAAAGCATCATATTTATTTTTCTGGAACTTAAGAAACCTGTCACCCCCCGTGATAAGATACTCACCCTTATACTTTCCGGACTTTTTCCAGATATCCCTTAATCTGTTCTTTGAAAGTTTAGGTCCCCCGATATTGATCTTATCCGCTGCAAACTGCTGGCCTTCGATTTCCTTAGGCAAATATATGTCTCTTTTCAAAACCTCTCCATCTGGATCCTCTCCGAAAGCATCGGTAGTCTGAATAAAATTATTATGAAAAAGCTGGAAATTCTGAGTATATTCGGGTCCCATATCATGCGCATAATCCGCCTCTTCCCTTGTTATATATCCGTTTTTGTATAAAGCTTCGGAAAGCGTCATTTTTTCTCCGTCAATAAGTGAATCCTTATCTCCCTCATCACAGAGATTGGCCATATCCTGTCCAAACCTGTTTCTGATCACAAATTCCTTAAATCCGGATCCGATAACCGAAAAGAACACTCCGTAAGGGAGCTCATGACCCAGATTTCCGTATGTGTTTTCGAACCGTTTCATGTTTTCAAGTTCCATTCTGAAAAGCTTTGTTACGGAAGCAAAAAATCTGTCTTTAACATATTTCGCATTTTCGTCTTTGCTCATGTCAAGAGTTGTCCTGTACCGTAAAGTAAGACCTTCGAACACATCCAGGATCTCTTCATCGGACATGGTCCCGCCGTAATTGCCGATGACTTCTATTGCAATCCTCTGCATATCCGTAGGGATCGCAAACGTATTACCCGTCTCTTTGTCATAATATTCTATTTTATGGATCGTTGTCCCTTCCCCGTCTTTAAGCAGCTCGTTTATCTTCCTTCTAAGTTCATTCTTTTCGGGTGTATATAACTTTTTTAAAGATTCATCGGAGTTTATTTTCAGACATCCGTATGTATGTACTGCGCTGAAATAGTTTTTTGCCGCTTCCGTTTTATACTTTTCCGCTTCCGGATAGGGCTCTTCCGGATCTTTTTCGGCAATATCCGTTACCTTGGTGCTTACATTGATACCGCACTCCGAAAAATATCTTCTGATCTCATCATGTTCCTTTTCCGTCCTGTCGGGATCGGCTTTGGAAAGATCGGGTCTGCCGGTCAGATATGCGTTTTGCCTGCTCACCCTCTCCGCATTCTCAAGTATCCTGTCAAGATCCGCCTCATCCCTTGACCTGAAGTCCTCATCGGCCAGACGTCTTGTGCAAACGGACACAAGCCCGATAAGTCCCGCCACTCTCTTTTGATCTTCCGTAACGGCCCTGTCCCGGTCTCTTGTTATCTCTTCGTTATAATGAAGAATATAATGCGGATCCATAAGCAGAAGCTTTTTTGCTCTGTAATAATCGGAGATGGCAAACATCCGGTCAAGACGTCTCTCAACTCTTTCCAGATCGGATAACGCATTTCCCGGCACCCGGTTTAAAAGCTTCTTTTTATAACCGGGATTAGCCTTAAGAAGGGCATCATAGGCGATGGCTTTTTTACTGATCATTTCCAGCATGCCGGCATTTTTGGCAAAGTCCTCATCATTTACAACGTTTATATTGATATCCGTCTCCATGATATCTTCCGTGAGGATATCAAGAGCGTCTTCCCTGGTCTTCTTATCTGCAAACATCGCTACGATAAGGTTTATCTGCTCCTTTTCCCCTTCCAGGAAAGGACTTAAGTATTCCGCATTTTCCTCACCGATAAGTACCCTGTTCTCAAGGGATATCTTTTTCTTTTCGCTTAGGATATCATCCCTTGTAAAGTTGCTCTTATTAAGGATCCTCTCGGAGATCACACGCTTTTCAAAGAGTCTGGATTTTTTGTTAAACAGTTTCTTTTCCCGTTCTGATACGGTAAGATCTCTTTCCTCAAATTCGGTGGCAAACCGGGTCATAAAGTCATATTCGCTCGTAAAGGTAAAGTTGATCTTTTTCTGCCCGATATCCTTAAGCACACTTTCCTTTTTATTTAATATATTGACAATCTCTTCGGCTCTTGATACTCCCAAAAGACCGCGCTTTGCTCTGAAATTATCTTCCATGGTCTTTAAAGGCACGGTAATATCAAATCCTTCCAGTGAAGCTATCATATCCTTTACATCAACCCAGAAGTTTATCGCCTTTAAATCCCTCTTTTCATTTGCTTTTGCCAGCTTATCACTGATCTCATACGGCGTAAGATGAAGTGCCTCGTCAATGCTTAAACCGGATTCGTTGTTTGTACCGGAGCTTAAGATATTTACAAACCTGTCATTAAAGAAACTGTTGGCGCTCCTTAAAAGCTCGCATCTTGCCTTAAACTCATCCACATGAGCTTCCCTTAAGAGGCATCTTACATCTTCATCCATTCTCAGATCCCTGTAGATATCCGCAAAACGGACCGCCTCTGCGGCCAGCCGCTTACGGCGCGGCATTCCTCAAATCTGCCCGGATCTTCCTTTTTTGTTTTAATAATATCCATATATGATGCAAAATTAAACCGGCTGATATCGAAGGACATGATGGTCCTCATTATCTCCTCTATAGCCTCTGCCCTGTTCTGCCTGGAAACAGCATCGTTTTTTTCACTGTCTTTCACAAGAGCCTTATAGAGAAAAGCACTCCTGTTTATTTCAGCCTCCGTAAAACCGTTTTCACCGCGTTTTTCTTTGCCTTCTTTGTTCCTGTTAAGGATAAACATATCGTTAACGAAAGCAAATTTGTCTTTGCTGCCTCTTTTGATGGAATTATCGGTCTTTTTTATTTCCTTGACAGTCTCCGCTAAAAGGGCATCCGCTGTTTTGTTTCTCTGTTCTTCGGATTTTTTGTAAAAATCCGCAAGCTGCTTCTGCTCTTTTTCGGTAACGCTTTTAACTATACCCTGATGCTTTATCTCTTCATAGTAAGCAACGTATAAACTGTTCCTTATACCCTTTTTTGCTCTTTCCGGTTTATATGCGGACAATCCCGAAGCATGCATAAAACCGACTCTGTCACAACATTTCTGTATATAGTCGAATCTGTTTTTATCGATTTCATGGTCCTTCTCACCGACCTTAAAGCTTATGGTCTCTGCCTCATCGTCATCTATCTCTTTTAAAAAATCGGAGGAAAGCTCAGGATTTTTTACTGACCAGTCTTCAAAAAACAGAGCATTCATATCCGTACCGTTGGCAGCCTGGGCATAGGCGGAACCATAGTTATTCGAGCATCCGAAGTTGTAAACTACCGCGCATTTTTTCCGGAATTCCCTGTCTTTTATATATGTATCGAAGTCATTGTTGGATCCCGATAAATTGGCAATAAGCTTATCCCTCCTGATCCTGGCGGCAAAATCCTTAAAAAAGATCCCCCGATCCATGGAATCGGAATTACCTATGTCAAATTGATCAAACACCTCATTTGCTATGCTCTTCCAGAGGTTTTCCTTTTCACTTTCGGTCCCTGTCTGCATTATGTTTATCACTTTGATGATCTCTCCGGAAGACTTTCCCGTAAGATAGGGTGTAAGTGTCCTTCCGAATATGATCCGGTTGTTGCCGGTTTTTTTCGACCAGAGTTCATTTATGGCATCCAAAGTGCAGCCATATATATCTTGAATATACACTTCACAGTTTCTGGCATAGTCCGAACAGAAGGCATTTTTCTGGTATTCCGCCATTCTTCCGGCAAGCTCCTCATCGGATATTACCCCGCAGTCATAATTGCCTTCCTCATCCATTGTGACATGGTTTATGCCGTACATCATCTTAATGGAATCCTTACGGTTTTTATGCTCTTTTTTAAATTGCTTTTTTACGTTTTTAAGATACTTTTCAAGATCGCTTCCAATCTCCGGAGGTATGGGTCTTCCTGTTGGTTTGATTTTCTGCTTTATTGAATTAAACACCCTGTTTTCCGCATCTTTGAAGGTATCGTTCTGAATGAATGAGTCAGCTTTACTTATTACCTCGAGTCTTACAGCCGACACCATTCTCTCAATCATGGTAACCGATTCGATCTTAGCCCTTAAATCGATCAGCTCATCATCGCTTACCTTTATTCCCCGCTGAAGGGCAACAAAAAGAAGATGCTCCGCATCATGTACCTGATCAAAAATGAACTGGTTATCATCCATATGATCGGTTATGTCTTTTAGTCCGGAAAAATGTATGCTTTTAATATCAAGCTTCTTAAGATCGTCGATCCTCTTTTTAAAAAGTTCCTCTGTAAATCTCTTGTCATAATCCTTGTCGGTAAAACGTTTATTTCCTTTTATGTTAAGCACGCCTTCGGAAAGCCTGCTGACAATGTCTTTCTTTTGATTTCTGGTAGCAAGTGCCTCCGCCTCGTGCTTTCCCTGCTTTCTTGCATGGTCTTTAAGGGATTTCATGCCCTTACTCCTTACAAAATGCAGTTCCCTTAAGGTCATAACGTCCTTAATGTAGCTTCTGATGGTCTCATTCGCGGTTCCTTTCGATAGTTTTTCCAGATCATCCGCCGTATATGATACATCGGCCTTTGCCATATACTTATAGTATGGATTCTTCATAAGGCTTTTCTGGGTATCGAGATATTTTTTTATCTCACCATACCTTACGATCTTCTCTTCAATAGCCTCAATATCCTCGTCCTGTGGCAAAAATCCGTTATCCGACGCTTCTTCTATCCAGTGTTTCATGATATCTGCGGCTTTACAAAGCTTATAGTTTTCCGCTAAATTAGCCACAAATTTCTCATCCGTGTCCATATCCAGGGGATCAGAAGGAAGCTTTTTGAAAGCTTCTATCTTCTTTTTCAGAGTTTCCCTGTCTATATGGGAATATTCAGGCTCTTCGTCAGCTTGTCCGTTTTCATACTCCTTTATCTTCCCGGCGTTTTTTTCACGCTCAAGAGCTTTTTGAGCACGCTTTTTAATGTCCGACTCCGAAAGATCGCTATATCGCTTTCTGTTGATCACCGCGGAATAATTCCCGGAGAGATTATTTTCCTCGGCCTCAAGCTCTAAGTGAAGCTCTCTTATCCTGTCTTTGGCAATATCCAGCTCACTTTTTACTTTAGGCACTTTAACCGGAAGCTTTTCGGCCTTTTTCTTAACGTCTTTAATACCCGCCTTAGCCTTCCCGGTTTTTTTAACCGTATCGTTCTCACCGGTCTTTACCATATCCTCAAGGTCAAAGGTATTACTTCTTTGGATGTACGCAATATCATCGGCGTTTTCTGTGGTGTCGATCTGCAAAGCGGTCTTTGATCTGAATATTTCATCCTGTACTTTAGACATTATCTTTCTCCTTTTTATGTATTTTACTGCTTAAATACTTATACGGGGAAAATGCTTCCGCCGACAAATTCTCTTACGATCGAATTATACGGGATGTCTTCGGTATTGATCCCGAGGAAGTATTCAAGAAGCTTGAGAAGCCTCTTTGCTTCGTAATACTCGGGCTCATCTTCACCTATCATGTAAAGGAGCGGCTCGGCAAACTGCTTTAATGCGGCAAGTTCAAATATAGATGCGGAATTAAAAAATGCGTCCGCACTTTCCTGAAACGGGAAGATGTTTTCCTCCTCTCCGCGGCGTACCGAATCCCACATCTGTATCGTCCTCTTTGCGCTGGCTCCTCTTGTGCGGGCATCCCGGACAATACGGCGAAGCAGTCTTCCGTCCGTGGTGGGGATACGGTTATGCTCATCGATATTTAACGTAGTAAGTGCGCTTATATAGATCTTATATTTGCTGTTTACAGGAAGCGCATAGCTCATCTTGTCATTAAGTCCGTGGATACCCTCTAAGACAAGGATGTCATCAGGTCCCAATTTCTTTCTGTCTCCGTGATATTCTCTCTTTCCTACCTTGAAATTGAAAGTGGGAAGCTCAACCGTCTCTCCGTTTAAAAGAGCGGTCATATCATTGTTGAAGAGCTCGGTATCTATTGCTTCAAGACATTCGAAATTATAATCCCCGTTCTCATCTTTCGGAGTATCCTCCCTGTTCTTAAAGTAATTGTCAAGTGCTATGGGATGAGGCTTTACTCCGTATGTCATAAGCTGAACGCTTAACCTGTGTGAAAAGCTTGTCTTTCCGCTCGAAGAAGGTCCCGCTATCATAACGAACTTTATTTCTTTCCGGTCGGCTATTTCTTTTGCTATTTCGCCTATTCTTCTTTCCTGCAATGCTTCCTGAACGAGCATAAGATCGGATATGGTGCCCCTGCATATCGCATTGTTAAGATCGCCGACCGTATCAACTCCGAGCATCCTGCTCCATTCATCGGATACCTTTAAGGTCTCGAAAAGCTTGACTCTGGGTTCGAATTTTCTGAGGCTCTCCTCTTCTCCTCTTTCAGGCAGATTTAATATAAATCCTGACTCATAGGGAAGGACTTCAAATAGGTTAACATAACTTGTAGAGGGGAGCATATAACCGAAGTAGTAATCGGGATATCCGTCGAGTTCGTAGACATTGATGTTCGAGCTCTTTCTGTATCTGAAGAGCTTAACCTTATCCGTCATTCCGTGAAGCGCGAATATTCTTACGGCTTCCGCAGTGGGAAGACTCTTTTTGGTGATGGGGTGATCGGCATCCGAAAGATCCCTCATCCTCTTTTCTATCTTTTTGGCCATTTCCTCATCAATATTTATCTTTCCTTCAACATTGATGTAATATCCGCATCCGATGCAGAATTCAACCTTTAATTTCTTTACTTTTTCCATCGGGAGCACATCTCTTGCAGCCTTCATGAAAAGAAAAGTCGCGGTCCTTACATAGACCTTATGTCCTATGGCGCTGTCCATAAGAACAAATGCGATATCCGCCTCATCTCTTACTTTTCTGAAAAGTTCCCTTATCTTTTTATCTTCGGTGACAAGGGCGATCTGTTTGTCAAATTCAGGCTGGAATTCCTCGGCAACCTGTCTGTAAGTAGTCCCCTCCGGATATTCCTTTTCTATGACCTCTCCGTTTCCGTTTGTGATGTAAAGCTTTGCCATAGCTAACCCTCCCGTATGTCTTCGTGTTTTCGCTTTTCTGTATTTCGTTTTTTATATATTGTTTCTTATATGGTTTTATCTTACGGTGTTTATCTTAAGTTTTGCCTTATTATCTTAAATGATCACAAAAGGCTCCTTCATTTTCATCGTATATACTTTTATTCCTTTGCATTCCCTTTCGATATATTCCTTCATATAGGGAACAAAGATCTTTTCGAGGCCGTAATGGCCGGCATCTATCACATTCATTCCTCTTGCCACCGCATCTATGCCTTCATGATGGTCTATGTCTCCGGTGATATAAACATCCGGCGCGAAATTTAAAGCATCATCTATCATGCTACCACCCGAGCCCGGACATATAGCCGCCGTCATGACATCGGCATCAAGATCTCCGAACACCCTTACTCCCGGGATATGGAAAGTACTCTTTACATATTCGGCGCACTCCCTTAAGGTCATCTGCCTTTTTAACATTCCGAACCTTCCGAAGCCCTCCGATGAGATATCATCTTCATATGTCTTTTTAAGTACGCTGCTCTTTTGGAGTGAAAGCTCATCTGCCACCGCATCCGCCATTCCCATCACATCAAAATTCGTATGCATCGCATAATAAGCGATGTCCGCTTTTATAAGGCTTATCACTCTTTTGCCAATAAAATCATCGCTTCTTACGTTCTTTATTCCTTTGAATATCATGGGATGATGGGTTATGAGCATATCCGCATTCTTTGAGATGGCATCCTCTATGACATCGACTGTCGCATCAAGCGCGATAAAAACGCTCTCTACATCCTTATCGCGGCGACCTACCAGAAGGCCTACATTATCCCAGTCGGATGCATAGGATACCGGAGAAAGTTCTTCGAGTTTTGCTATTACCTGATTCGCTCTCATTTATCCCCCTTAAGAAATCACTTCATCTATGATCCTTATACGTTCTTTAAGCTCCCTTATTTTTCTCTCATCGGTCACTTTCGTAACAAGATCATTTGCTTTTGCTTTTTCATGCATGAGATAAGAAATGAAAACATCGCTTCTTTTCATCAGTAAGACCGGTCCGAACATATCATTTACTTCTTCATCAAATGACTTATCCGACATGTATGCGATATCAGCGCCGCCGTATCTGTCACTTTTTACGGCATGGATCACTGTATAATACTTATTGTCTTCAAATACCATTTCTTCGTCTTCAATGACGAAACCGTTCTTACGTAAAAATACCCTCACGATATCGATATCCCTGTGCGGTAAAAGGATAAGATCATTAAGATGATCCTTCATCCTTTCAAACGCAGTTCTTAAGATATCGCATATAAGAAGTCCGCCCATTCCGGATATGATGAGTGTGTCGACCTCACCATCCCGTATTTCTTTTACCCCGTCGGATAATCGTAGATCGATGACATCCGATAAGCCGGCTTCTTTTATATGTTCCTCCGCTCGTTTCAGAGGACCTTTATTTATATCCGATGCGATAACGCTTTTGCATTTACCTTCTCTTATAAGCGCTATCGCAACATAGCCGTGATCGCAGCCGATGTCCGCAGGAGTAACTCCTGCGGGCACCATATCGACTACGGCTTTAAGACGTTTTGAAAGACTCATTAATCCAGATAATCCTTAAGCTTCCTGCTCCTTGAAGGATGGCGGAGCTTTCTTAAGGCTTTGGCCTCTATCTGACGGATACGCTCACGGGTAACATTGAATTCCTTACCCACTTCCTCAAGCGTCCTTGCTCTTCCGTCATCGAGACCGAAACGAAGTTTAAGTACCTTCTGCTCTCTTTCGGTAAGCGTATCGAGTACTTCGTTAAGCTGTTCCCTAAGAAGCGTAAAGGCAGCCGCATCCGCAGGTACGGGAACATTATCATCCTGGATGAAATCTCCTAAATGAGAATCTTCCTCTTCACCTATGGGCGTCTCTAATGAGACGGGCTCCTGGGATATCTTTGATATCTCCCTTACTCTTTCAACGGGCATTCCGAGCTCTGCGGCGATCTCCTCATGGGTAGGTTCACGTCCGAGTTCCTGTAAGAGCTGACGGCTCACACGAATAAGCTTGTTTATGGTCTCAACCATA
>DMCJ01000031.1 GCA_003446735.1 Lachnospiraceae bacterium
TAAAGGTCAGCCTTTTTGCTTGAAGTTTTTTCCCCTGAGGTTTAGAATGATAAATGTTATATACTGTCGAAAATACGTTAACAGGAGGGAAAAATGGTGGACGCACCTATCACGGAATATGAAGGATTTCTGAAAGAAAACAGGATCAAGGTAAACAGTTATTTAAACAAGGTCTTATGGTTCTTTGTAGTTACGGGTCCTGCAATCGCAGCCGGCATAAAGGGCGGTATATTCGTGGACATTTCCTATGGCACGTGTATAAGCATATCCGCTGTCGTTATCATACTCTCGGCGATACATCTTTTACTTTTCAAGAAATTTCCGGCTAAGACTTTTACATGTGTATTTGCGCTTACCGCACTTGATGCGCTCATCGTATACATGGATTATTCCCATGTGAGCATTTATCTTACATGGTTTTTAGTCCCGCTCTTATCCATACTGTTCTGTGACAGATCCCTTTATTATTTTGCTTTCATAATGAACTATATCCTTATCGTATGTTCTACGTATCTGACAAGCGCTTATGATGCTTCGCTTAGTCTCGAACACGAGGATTCGATGGCATTCTTTTTGGATTCCGTAAGCGGATTTACGATCGAGTCTGTTGTCATGTTTGTTTCCGGTCATATCATCGTAAAACTGATAACCGATTATTTTAAGAACCTGTTCGATCAGAACAATAAGATCAAAGAGCAGGAAAGAAACATGAAAGAAAAAATGGATATCTTAGACTCCATGGCAGAGATCTATGACAATGTCAACCTTATCGATTTTGTAAATAATACCGAGATGTCCCTCCGTGATGCCGCTCAGGAAAAGCACGGCATCGACTTAAATGCCCAGACACATACTCTTATGAATCAGAAGATAAAAAGTCAGATCATGCCCGACCAGCTTGATAAGTTCATGGAGTTTACGAACATTAAGACCATAAGGAGCAGACTTTCACAAAAGAAGATCATCACGGCCGATTTCATAGATGTGATATCCGGATGGTTCAGAGCCCAGTATATCACGGTTGATTCAACGGTTGACGGGATACCGAATGTGGTCATCTATACAACCAGAAATGTGGATGAAGAAAAAAGAAGGGAAGAAAATCTTATAAGGATATCCATGACGGACGAGATGACAAGGCTTTTTAACAGAAGAAGCTTTGATGAGGATCTTACGGAGATCAGAAGCACAGGGCTTTCGGATGATTTTGTCCTGTTTTCCGTGGATGTAAACGGATTAAAGAAAGTTAACGATACCTTAGGGCATGCGGCCGGAGATGAGCTTATAAAGGGAGCTGCGGATTGTCTTGCCCTTTCGGTTGCAAATATGGGAAAGGTATACAGGACAGGCGGAGATGAATTCATGGCGATCGTTCATACCAACGATCCCGAAAAGATTAAAAGGACTGTAAAGGAAAAAGCGGGTGACTGGCACGGTGCATATATCGGAGAGCTTTCGATGTCCATAGGCTACGGCGCTCATTCTTTAAATGAGAACGCCACGGTGGATGAACTGGAGCGTATAGCCGATAAGAATATGTACGAGGACAAGGAACTGTACTATAAGGAGAAGGGAATCGACAGAAGAAGATAGACAGGAAATAAAAGAAAGAATGCTATAGAGTAAACCTATAGCTGATAATAAACATAAAGGATTTTACAATACGGTTTTCCTGTGATAACATTGCATCATAAGGAAAACCTATTTATTAGATAGGCGAAAGAAAGAAGGTATGATCAATGTCTAAAATCTACAAAGGAACTTTAGGTCTTATCGGAAACACACCGCTTGTTGAAGTGGTAAATATCGAAAAGGAACTCGGCCTTGAAGCTACCGTTTTGGTAAAGCTTGAATATTTTAATCCGGCCGGAAGCGTTAAGGATCGTATTGCCAAGGCAATGATAGAAGATGCCGAGGAAAAGGGTCTGTTAAAGGAAGGATCCGTCATCATCGAGCCTACCAGCGGTAACACGGGTATCGGTCTTGCTGCGATAGCTGCGGCAAAGGGATATCGTATCATCCTTACGATGCCTGAGACCATGAGCGTTGAGAGAAGAAATATATTAAAGGCATACGGAGCTGAGCTCGTTCTTACCGAAGGATCAAAGGGTATGAAGGGTGCGATCGCAAAAGCAGAAGAGCTTAAGAATGAGATCGAGGGAGGATTTATCCCCGGTCAGTTCGTTAATCCCGCAAACCCCGCCTATCATAAAAAGACGACAGGTCCCGAGATATGGAACGATACTGACGGAAAAGTAGATATATTTATCGCAGGTGTGGGAACCGGCGGTACCGTAACCGGAACGGGTGAGTATTTAAAAGAGCAGAATCCGTCTGTTAAGGTCGTAGCTTTAGAGCCCGATGATTCACCGGTGCTTTCCGAAGGAAAAGCAGGCGCTCATAAGATTCAGGGTATAGGAGCCGGATTTGTGCCCGATGTCCTTAATACAAAGGTATATGACGAAGTCTTCAGGGCACCTAATGAGAAGGCGTTTGAATATGCCAAGTTACTTGCAAAGAAAGAGGGTATATCGGTAGGTATATCATCGGGAGCTGCTCTTTACGGAGCTGTTGAATATGCAAAGAAGCCGGAAAATAAGGGAAAGGTGATAGTAGCCCTTCTTCCCGATTCCGGAGACAGATATTATTCTACGGCGCTGTTTTCCGAAGAATAAGGATAAACTTACTCCCTTTTTTACATTTGTGTTGCTCATGATAGAATAATTCAAATCTTGGTTTGTTGAGGCGGTTGTTTGCA
>DMCJ01000088.1 GCA_003446735.1 Lachnospiraceae bacterium
TGTCACATTTGAGGATTAACCATATGATGACATTAAAGCTTCAGATCATAATAGGGATCGCTCTTATCATCGCGCTTGCGGTGATCATCACCATGATCAGAAAAAGACAGCTGGAGCTTAAATATTCGCTTTCGTGGATCATCGCCATAATTTTTGTACTTGTACTTGACTGTTTTCCGATCCTTTTAAACAAGCTCTCTTTCTTTCTGGGGATCTTTACTCCCGTAAATATGATATTCTTCCTCGGATTCTGTTTTTCGATGGTGATCATATTTACGCTCACGGTCACTGTTTCGAGGATGAGCGAGAGGATAAGAAAGATGGCCCAGCAGGTCGCGATCCAGGAAGAGACGATAAAAAGGCTTGAGGCAGTTAAAAAAGCAGACAGCGAAGATAATAAAGAACAGGATAAATAAATATCACAAGGAGACAGCGGAGAATGAAAAAGATCATCGTTACCGGATGCAACGGACAATTGGGCAGAGCCGTAAACGAGCTCTTAAAGGGAAGTGAGGAATACGAACTTGTAAACACCGATGTTGGCGCAGCAGTGAGCGCAACACCGGGTGCAAGAGAACTTGATATCACCGATGTAAAAAAAGTAACTGAATTCGTTGATGAGATAAAGCCTTATGCGATAATCAACTGCGCAGCTCATACCAACGTGGATGCGTGCGAGACCCAGATCGATCTTGCATATAAGATAAATGCGATAGGGCCAAGAAATCTTGCGATAGCCGCAAGAAAGAACGATGCAAAGCTCGTCCATATTTCTACCGATTATGTACTCAGCGGAACAGGCGACAGGCCTTTTACCGAGTTCGATCCGGTAGGTCCGAATACCGCATACGGAAAGACCAAGCTTGCCGGTGAGAATTTCGTAAAGGAATTTTCCGATAAGCATTTTATCTTAAGAACGGCATGGCTTTACGGAGACGGTAAGAACTTCGTTAAGACGATGCTCCGCCTTTCTGAAGATCATGACGAGGTCAGAGTTGTCAACGATCAGTTCGGAACGCCCACAAGCGCAAAGGAACTTGCCAAGGCGATCCTTTATCTTCTTCCCACGGAAAATTACGGACTCTTCCATGCTACCTGTGAAGGCAGCACAAACTGGGCTGATTTTGCAAAACTTATTTTTGAAAAGGCCGGAAAGAGCACCAAGGTGACACCTGTATCAACGGCAGAATACAATGCTCCCGCTCCGAGACCTGCAAATTCGATCTTAGAGAATTACATGTTCAAATTAACCGGTGATTTCATGTTCGCCGACTGGGTTGATGCACTTGATGAATATATGGAGACTTTGGTATAAGCTATGAAGCAGGTTGAAAAGCTGCCTTATCTTGACGGGCTTAAGGTACTTGCCTGTCTGATGATCTACAATTTTCATTTTATAAACTTTTTCTATCCGGGTGAATATTCACTTCTCCCGGAGCATTTTCATACCGTAAATCTCGAGTATATCTTCGGCTCGACCCCGCTTAATATAATCGCCGGGGGAAAGTTCGGAGTGCGTACTTTTATGACTCTGTCCGGTTTTCTGGTCGGATACAGATTCTTTGTGACCGGTGAAAGAAAGTCGCTTACGACCGGTGTCATAAAGAAATATTTCAGGCTGATCCTTCCAATCGTTTTTGCAAATATAGTGATCTTTATCTGCATGAAGGCGGGACTTTATTATAATGCAAAAGCCTCTGTCCTTGCCGGATCGGAAGTCTTTGTCGGTAATTACAATACTTTTGAGCCGCACTTCCTTCCTGCGTTAAAGGAGGCACTTTTCGGCTGCTTTGTAACGGGCGAAAATCAATATAACGGGCCGCTGTGGTTTATCTATTATGAATTCTGGGGAACTGCGCTGATCGCCGCGATCATCTCGCTCCTTGGAGATACAAGGGCAAGATATGCAGCTTATGCGGTCGGTGCGATCATTTTGATAAGGACCGATTTCCTGCCGTTCATATTAGGAACTGTTGTCTGCGATCTTACCTACAGACCGCCGATCTTCGTTGAGAAGCTTACTAAGCAAAAATGGCTTATGGGTCTTTTGTTATTGTTCGGACTTTTCTTAGGCTCGTTTCCTCCGATCGGAGAGAGGATGGAAGGAACCATATATCAGCCTTTCCCGCTTAAGATAATCCTTTTCTATAACATAGGTTCATCGGCGGTATTATTTGCGGTCCTTCATTTAAAGACCGCTCAGAAGGTGCTCGGAAACAGCCTGTTTACCTGGTATAATCAGTATACATACGGATTTTATCTGATACATTTTATGATCCTTTGTACATTTTCCTGCGGGATATTTACGGTCTGGTACGGAAGGATGAATTACCACGTGCTTTGCCTTATCAATTTCTCGGTAACTTTAGTCCTTACTACAGTCGCATCTTATCTGATACACCGCTTCATTGAGCTCCCGGGGATACGCTTGTCCGGGAAGATCGGAGCATATTTTGAAAAGCAGTAAAAGAGATAACAGAATAGATGCCGCGAAGTTTTTATCGATACTCGTGGTACTTATTAATCACAGTGGAATACAGGCGGGAGCCATATCTTTTATAGGCGGTATGTTTTATGTACCGCTTTTTTTCGTGGCAGCAGGTTTTACCTATCATACTTCGGATGAGAGTGCTTACGGATTTGCCGTTAAGAAAGCTAAGAGACTGCTAATTCCCTATCTTATAACGAATGTCATCCTTGCCGTTATATTTGCGGCTAAAGCATTTTTAAGATCGGAGTCCGTGGTAAAATCACTTGCATATTCCGTTATCGGAACACTCTATGCGAGAAGTTGTTTTTTAAAGGTTCCTCCGTATAAACAGATCATGTTAAACCTTAACTCCCCGACCTGGTTTTTACCCGCGCTTTTTCTGACTGTTGTTTTTGCAGATCTTATCGAGCGCGCAAAGGTGAAGTTCAGTAAGGAAGCGGATCATAAATTTGTTCTTTCGGACAGTACGGTAAGGTGGTCACTCGGTGGTATCCTTATCATCATGGGGATATATCAGATATGCACGGACAGGATACTTCCATGGAGCCTTGATATGATCCCGTTTTTCGTGATCCTTTTTTTCCAGGGTAAATATTTCAGGGAAGGGGAAGAATTTTTTAAGAAGTTCAAAGCAAAAAATAAAGCTTTATGTATCTTAGGAGCAGCGCTCTTACTTGCGTTTGGCGCTTTTGTAAACGGTTCATACAATCTTTCGATCTCGGTATTCGGAAGTGATACGCGCGAATGGACATGTGAAGCTTTTGCGATACTGTGCTCGGTAACTTCGGTATTTTTGCTCTTATGCCTGCTTGAATTCATAGAGAAAAAAGCACCTAAGGTAAACGGATTACTGGCGCGCGGCGGAAGACATACGCTTTTTATACTCTGTGCCCACTATCCGATCATGCAGATATTTATTCAGGCTGTGGGTAAACTTACCGGGATAACATCAGAGAGCGGGATGAGTTATCAGATCGTCGGCGCACTCTCAATAGTTGTAACTTTGTTCATATGTATCATCGGAGATATCCTCCTTTCAAAACTGATCAGAAAAACGGAGGATAAAAAATGACCGGCGCGCGGATCAAAAAGATCATAACGGGTGTCCCGGTCTTTATCTACGCTGTTTTCACACTCTTTATATTGTTAAAGGGAATAGTTAACTGGAACGGAGGAGACAGAGCATATGACAGTATATCGCCTGATATATTAAGGGGCTTTCTTATGCTGCTGTCGCTTTCTTTTTTTGTTTTTGCAATATCATTTCTCTATAAGATCACAGATAAGATCCCTGCGGATAAACTAAGACTCTTTTCTGTCATCGCATTTCTTCTGATGTTCTCGGGACAGCTTGTCTATGTTTTTACGGCGCAAACCGGGATAAGATATGATGCTCTTAAAGTCTATGATGAGGCAGTATCTCTCTTTTCGGGAAACGGGATAGGGGAAAATGATCTTAACGGTTATTTTTCGATATATTCCAATAACTATGCCATCACTATACTTACCCACTATACATTAAAACTTTTGATAAAACTCCATATCGTTTACGCCGATCTTTCAAACGGGATACTTGCTCTTCAGGTGATAAATATCTTATATACCGATCTTGCGATACTGGGATTTATCTGTCTCATGGGGAATAAGCTCGGAAATAAAGAGGCTTTTTTCTATATCGTTTTTGCCATGATAAATCCGATGACTTATGTATGGCTTCCGTTCTATTACACAAATACCGTTTCGATGGCATTCGGGATATGGGGCATCATATTGCTTTTTAAAAGCATATCTCTTGCCGGAAAGGATACCACCCTATGTGTGATATGTTCCGTTTTATCGGGCATTATCTTTGCACTTGGGTTTAAGTTAAGAGCGACAGTCTTTATTGCGCTTATCGCAGCATTTATAGTGATCTGCCTTAGCGGATCATATAAAGATATTAAAGTGATAAAAGTTAAGACGATCACGCTTTTTATACTCATCATATCGATGGCTGCATCGCTTATCTGCTTTAAGGCAGTTGAAAAAAGATATCTTGCCTTTGATCCGAAAGACACCGCTTTTCCCGCTGTACATT
>DMCJ01000180.1 GCA_003446735.1 Lachnospiraceae bacterium
GCCGTAGCGGCAAGCCTTTCCCTTATCTCAAGCTCCATTCCCATATTGACGCTCTTGTTACCGACAAATACGAGAACCACACCGAGTACAAAAAGAGGAAGGGCAAGAAGAACGGCAAGCTCCAAAAAGAGCTGCTTTTTCCTTTTTACCTTCACTTCGGCAGGCTTATTTTCTTCGGGAGATGTTTCTTCTATATTTTCTTTATTGATATCATTCTTTGCCATGGAAAGTCCTCGCTGTTTTGATATATTCGGGGAGGAGAACGAAGTGTTCATCCTTTAATGAAGGGAAATACTCTGCGACGAGCTTTTTTCCCAAAGTGGTCTTTTTTCCTTTTTCGTATGAATCTCTGATAAATGAAAGCTTTTTTTCGCGGCTTAAATGTTTGATCGCATATTCGAGCCTTGCCGCGCTTTTATAGGATGAAGCTTTGTAAACGGCTTCGATGTATTTAACCTGATGGCTTTTGGTATATTTTGCCGCGGCCTTTTTCTTAAGGAAATGGGTCTCAAAGCGCTTATCTACATCTTTGGTGATGCCGGTGTAAAGGGAATCGTCCTCGCACCTTATGATATAAACAAAAGCCCTTTCCGTTTTCATAAAAACATTCTAACATAATAATATTAAAATGTAACGAAAAGAAATCACGTTTTTAAAAATTTTCCCACATTTTTAACAAAGACGGGTTAAGTAATCCGGATATCATCCGATATAAGATATGACGAATAGGCGAATGGAATCGCTGTAACGTATACAAGGAGGTGAAACAATGAGTGATATAAGCAGCGTTAGCAGCAATTATGCATCTTCGGTAAGCAGCTATTCATCGGCAGCTGTAAAGAAGGAAAATGTCGAAAGTGCAAAGAGCACCGAGACTCCCGCAGCAGTTTATGAGCCCAGTGCGGAAGGAAAGGCAGCAGCAGCCGCCGCAGACAGAAGCGACGTCATAGCTAAGCTTAAGCTGGATTCCGAGACAAGGATCCAGCAGATGACGGATCTTATCCGGAAGATGTTTAAAGAGCAGGGCGTTACCATTGCAAAAGCGGATGATATGTGGAAGATGCTTGCAGACGGCAAGCTTGAAGTCGATCCCGCCACCAGAGCAAAAGCTCAGGAGGATATAGCCGAGGACGGTTACTGGGGCGTAAAGCAGACTTCCGAGCGTATGTTTGAATTTGCAAAGACCCTTTCCGGCGGAGATCCGGCAAAGATGGAAGAAATGAGAAAGGCTTTTGAAAAAGGCTATGCTCAGGCGACCGAGACCTGGGGAAAGGAGCTTCCCGAATTAAGCAAAAAGACTTACGAAGCTACACAGAAGCTTTTCGACGACTACGCAGCAAGCTTTAAAACAGAAGAAAACCCTCAGTAAAAACACAAGAATACTTTGATAACCACAGATCCCGCGGTTAAAGCCGCGGGATTTTGCGTTTATAAATGGTTTATAAACGGTTAATAAGTATTTTCGTGACAATTCTATCCCGGCGCTATATAATATAGCTTGTGGGGTTTCCCCGCGATAATATATGGGAGAATCAGATCTTTATGGAAAACAACGGACAGAATAATAATCCTCAGGGCCCCAATAATAACATGCCCGGAGGAAACGGGAACGGAAATAACGGAAACGGTCCCCAGAAAAAGCAGAGCCTTTTCATGCTGGTGCTTGCGGTACTCTTTACGCTTCTTTTCATGAGCTTCATGATGAGGATGGCCAGCGGTGCCAGCAGTGAGATCACCTACAGCAAGTTCCTTGAGCTTGTTAAGAACGGAGAAGTAAAAAGCGTTCTTATAAAAGACAGCGAGATAGAGATAGAATTAAAGTCGCCGAAGCAGGAGATAAGTGCCAATGCGGTTCTGGGAGGTGACACGGGTCCTGTTACGACAAAGTATTATACCGGTAATCTTGAGGATGACAATCTTTATGCTTTCCTTGACGAGCATAAAGTTGAATACAGCAAGGAGATCCCCGACAGTTCGGGAATGATACTTAATTTCCTTTTAACATGGATCCTGCCAATCATTATCATGTATGCGCTTTTATATTTCCTTTACAGAAAGATGAGCGGCGGCGCCGGCGGACCTTTTTCCGTAGGAAAGAATACTGCAAAAGTATATGTTCAGAAGGAGACCGGTGTTACGTTTAAGGACGTGGCCGGAGAGGAAGAAGCCAAGGAATCCCTGGTTGAAGTCGTGGACTTTTTGCATAATCCTTCGAAATATACCCAGATAGGTGCGAAGCTTCCCAAGGGCGCGCTTCTGGTAGGACCTCCCGGTACAGGTAAGACACTTCTTGCCAAAGCGGTAGCGGGTGAGGCGCATGTGCCTTTCTTCTCACTGACGGGTTCCGATTTTGTGGAATTGTATGTGGGTGTCGGCGCTTCCAGAGTGCGAGATCTTTTCAAGGAAGCATCCAAGCAGGCGCCCTGTATCATATTCATCGATGAGATAGACGCCATCGGCCGTAGCCGTGATTCCAAATACGGCGGCGGCAATGAGGAAAGAGAACAGACCTTAAACCAGCTCTTATCCGAGATGGACGGTTTTGATTCTTCAAAGGGTATCCTGGTGCTTGCAGCGACCAACCGCCCCGAGATCTTAGATAAGGCGCTCCTTCGTCCCGGCCGTTTTGACAGACGTATCATAGTTGACAAGCCCGATCTCAAGGGACGTGTGGATATATTAAAGGTTCATTCCAAGGATGTGCTCCTTGACGAGACCGTGGATCTTGACGCCATCGCCCTTGCGACAAGCGGTGCCGTAGGTTCGGATCTTGCGAATATGATAAACGAAGCGGCCATCAATGCGGTAAAGGAAGGCCGTAAGGCTGTTACCCAGAAAGACCTCTTTAATGCCGTCGAGGTCGTTCTGGTCGGCAAGGAAAAGAAAGACCGCATAATGAGCAGCGAGGAAAGACGTATCGTATCCTACCACGAAGTGGGACATGCCCTTATCGCAGCCCTTCAGAAAAATTCAGAGCCGGTCCAGAAGATCACGATCGTTCCGAGGACGATGGGAGCTCTCGGATATGTAATGCAGGTTCCAGAGGAAGAGAAGTACTTAAATACCAAAGCAGAGCTCCACGATATGCTGGTAGGACTTCTTGGCGGACGTGCCGCTGAAGAGATCGTATTTGATACGGTAACGACCGGTGCATCCAACGATATAGAAAAGGCAACGGGCATAGCTCGCAGCATGGTGACCCAGTACGGTATGAGCAAGAAGTTCGGACTTATCGGACTTGAGAGCGTCGAGAGCAGATACCTTGACGGCCGTACCGTGATGAACTGTGCGGATGAGACCGCGGCAGCAGTCGACGAAGAAGTCATGAAGATCTTAAAGAGCTGCTACAAGGAAGCAAAGCAGATGCTCTCCGACAACCGTGCGATCATGGACAAGCTGGCCGAGCACCTTATCAGGGAAGAGACCATCACCGGCAAGGAGTTCATGAAGATCTACCGCAAGGAGAAGGGAATCCCCGAGCCCGAGGAAGAATCTTCGGACAAGGAGGAAAAGAAAAAGAAAGACTCTTCGGATAAAAAGGATGATACTGCACCCGCACCCGGAAGTGCGCCCGCGCCCGGGAATGTTCCGACCAATGCGCCTGAAGTGTCTGAAAACGATAACACGAAGCAGTAACTGACGAAACGATATGGCTGATTTTAACATAGAAGAGGAATTAAAAAAGCTTCCCCATAATCCGGGCGTCTATATCATGCATGATGCCAAGGATGCGATCATCTATGTCGGTAAGGCCATAGACTTAAATAAACGCGTGCATTCCTATTTCAGGGAGAGCACAAAAAAGACCATGAAGATACAGCGCATGGTCTCACTCATAGATCATTTCGAATTCATCTTAACGGATTCCGAGCTTGAGGCTCTGGTGCTCGAGAATAATCTCATCAAAGAGCACCGCCCCAAGTACAACACGCTGTTAAAGGATGACAAGACATATCCTTATATAAAAGTTACCATGGGAGAGGAGTTTCCGCGACTCCTCTTTTCGCGTGTCATGAAAAAGGATAAATCAAAGTATTTCGGCCCTTATTCAAGCGCCGGGAGCGTCAGGGATACCATCGAATTATTATCCAAGCTTTTTAAGATAAGAACATGTAACAGAGTACTGCCGAGAGATATAGGATCAGGGCGGCCGTGCCTTAATCATCATATGAAGCAGTGTGACGCGCCCTGCGCGGGAAAGATAAGCGTCGAAGAATACAGGGAACATGTGGCAGCAGCACTGGATTTTTTAAACGGTCATTATGCTCCGGTCATAAAGGATCTTGAGGAAAAGATGAACAGCGCTTCCGAAGAAATGGACTTCGAAAGGGCGGCCGAGCTGAGAGATCTCTTATCAAGCGTAAAAAGCGTGGCCCAGAAGCAGAAGATCACTGATGCGGGCGGAGATGATAAAGATGTTATCGCGCTTGCCCAGGATGATGACGACGGAGTTGTCGTGGTATTCTTTGTGCGTAACGGACAGATGATCGGCAGGGAGCATTATTACATGAAGGATGCCGGCAGTCAGTCCGAAGATCCGGCCGTTGTGCTTGAAAGCTTTATAAAACAATATTACGCGGGAACGCCGTTCTTACCTTCGGTGATCCTTCTGTCTCATGAGATCGAGGACGCTTCCCTTATCGAGGACTGGCTTTCCATGAGGAAGGAAGGAAGACGCTTATCCATTGTCGTGCCGAGGATCGGTCAGAAGGAAAAGTTTGTAGAGCTCGCAGTCAAAAATGCGGAAAACGTGCTCGCCTCTGATAAAGAGAGGATAAGAAAGGAACATGAAAAGACGCTCGGGGCCGTAGCCGAGATCGAGAAGATAACAGGCCTTAACGACATCCATCGAATGGAGGCTTTTGATATCTCAAATACGAACGGATTTGAATCCGTCGGTTCCATGGTCGTCTTTACGGACGGTAAGCCCAAGAGGAGCGATTACAGGAAATTTAAGATAAAGACCGTGGAAGGCCCGAATGATTACGCGAGCATGAAAGAAGTGCTCACGCGAAGGTTCACCCATGGCATAAACGAAAAGAAAGAGAGACTTGACGCGGGAGAAGATGACCGCTTCGGCAGCTTTTCCACATTCCCCGATCTTCTGCTCATGGACGGCGGACGCGGACAGGTCAATATCTGTCTTGAAGTCCTAGAGGAACTCGGGCTTGATATCCCCGTATGCGGGATGGTAAAAGACGACCATCACAGGACAAGAGGCTTATATTTTAATAATGTGGAGCTGCCCATAGATACGCATTCCGAGGGCTTTAAGCTAATAACCCGTGTTCAGGATGAGGCCCATCGCTTCGCGATAGAGTATCATCGTTCCCTTCGCGGCAAGAAGAGCGTAT
>DMCJ01000143.1 GCA_003446735.1 Lachnospiraceae bacterium
GGTATCATCGTCTTTAAGATCCAGTATGATAAAAACACATCATTGACCGGCCCGGAGGAATATAAATCCTATGACCGGTATTATGCTTTTATAACGGATGACGGCTCTTCCGATTTCTGGAAAAATGTTTACGGCGGGGCAAAGGAAGTCGGTGATAAGAGCGGATCATTTGTTGAAGAATTCGCAGGCGACTTAACCGAAGATTATACAATAGCCGAGAAGGTCGAGATCGCTGTAAAGAGCAAAGTCGACGGGATCATATTAAAAGGGAGCGGAACAAACAATCAGATAAACAATGCCATTTCAAAAGCAAAAGACGCGGGTATCCCCGTTGTTTTAGTTGATGATGATATCACCGGAAGCGAAAGGATAAGCTATGTCGGAGCCAGCCGTTATGACTTAGGAACCGCATATGGCCGCCAGGCTCTTGAACTCAGCAAAAAGCTCTTAACCTCGCAAGGAAGGGTTTCAATTCTGGTACTTACCGGAAAAGATACCGAAGCCGGGACCCAGAACCTTCTGATCAGTACGATCAGAGAAACCATATCTTCTGACAATGACTTAAGAAACAGGATCGTCCTAAAAACATACAGCGTTAACGATTCCGGAAACTTTACCGCGGAAGAATCCGTAAGAAACATCTTCTCTGAAGAGGGCGGAGCTCCGGATATATTAATAGCGCTTTCGGAATCCAACACCAACTGCGCATATCAGGCCGTGATCGATTATAATATGGCAGGTAAATGCAATATAATCGGATATTACGAATCCGACCTTATATTAAACGCGATCGAAAACGAAGTCATCTATTCCACTGTATCCACAGACGCATCGCAGATGGGCGCTTACTGCACGAGAGCCCTCGACGAATACTTAGACAGCGGCTACGTAAATGAGTTCTTTGTAGTTGATACTTACGTCATAAACAAAGAAAACCTCGGGCGATATTCGTCATGAGATTTTTTATAAAGTTTTTATTGTTTATTTTATTTATTTATATTACAATGAATACAGCTTAATGAATAATACCTGTTCAAGAAGGAGGACGAAAATGGCTTTTGTAATTAATGATACATGTATAGCATGCGGAAGCTGTGAGGGAGCTTGTCCTGTAGGCGCTATCTCCATGGGCGACGGCAAGTACGAGATCAATCCCGATTCATGCGTTGATTGCGGTACCTGTGCTAATCAGTGTCCCGTAGGCGCTATCGCAGCAGAGTGATCTGCAAAATCATAAGAAAAGCCCCGGTCTCATGGCCGGGGTTATTTTTATGTTTCCTTTATCTTTCAAAATCTCCGTGACGCTTTTCAAGATTGGCAAATTTGGTGTAATCACCGAGCCATGCCAGTTTTTCTGTTCCGACCGGGCCGTTCCTCTGCTTGGCTATGATGACTTCGGCCACGCCGGGTTCCTTTGTATCCTTATGATAATATTCATCCCTGTATATGAACATAACGACGTCGGCATCCTGCTCTATCGCACCCGATTCACGAAGATCGGAGAGCATCGGCCTTTTATCGGGTCTTCCTTCGACCGCACGCGATAACTGCGAAAGAGCAACTACGGGGACATTTAATTCCCTGGCGAGCGCCTTTAAGGAACGGGATATCTCCGATATCTCCTGCTGCCTGGACTCGGATGCGCTCCTGCCGCTTCCCGTCATGAGCTGAAGATAATCGATGAATATGACACCGATATTCTTTTCCATCTTATATCGCCTGCTCCGGCTCCTTAATTCCGATATGCTTATACCGGGAGTGGAATCAATGACAAGATCCGAATTACCCACAACTCCGGCACTTTCTATGAGCCTGTCCCATTCATCATCGGTAAGGTGTCCCGTACGAAGGGAGCTTGAACTGATATTACTCTCTAATGAAAACAGCCTGTTAACAAGCTGGATATCCGACATCTCAAGGCTGAATATCGCAGCGGGTATATGCTGCTTGAAAACTATATGCTGAGCCATGTTAAGCGCAAGCGCAGTCTTACCCATGGAAGGCCTTGCCGCAAGAAGGATAAGATCTGAAGGCTGAAGACCCGATAATTTATAATCAAGATCCGTAAAGCCCGTCGGTACCCCCGTGACCGATCCGGATACTTTTGATGCTCTCTCGATACGGTCCACCGCTTCCGATGCCACATCCCTTATCGGTCTTGCATCGGAACGTCCTCTTTTCTGAACAAGATTAAATACCTTTTTTTCAACCTCTTCGAGAAGTATCTCCGTATCCTTTGTGCCGCCGTAACCGTCATTTGCCAGATCTTCGTTAACGCGGATTATATTCCTTCTGGTAGCTTTCTCGGCAACGATCTCACAATATCTGTCTATGTTGCTCGAAGTGGGAACTGCGGATATGAGGTTACCCAAATATTCGGCATTGCAGAGCTCTTCGGGAATCCCCTTACTAAGGAGCTTATCCCTTAAGGAAACGATATCAACGCTTCCGGTCTTATCCTGAAGCTCTATTATCGTATCAAAAAAGATCCCGAACTGCTTATTGTAGAAATCCTCGGACTTAAGAAATTCCGCTGCTCTGGTAATGGCATCGGGATCGATGATCATCGATCCTATAACGGACTGCTCGGCTTCGGCGCTGTGAGGCATTATTCTTTTGACTGTACTTTCGTCAGGCATTATGCTTCCTCGACCTTTACCTTTAATACACCCGAAACCTCAGGATGAAGCTTAAGTTTTACTTCGAAGCTTCCGAAGGATTTGATAGGATCATGAAGCACAAGCTTCTTTTTATCGATGTCCTTTTTATACTGCTCCTTATAAGCCGCAGCGATCTCTTTGGCTGTTACCGAACCGAAGGTCTTTCCGCCTTCTCCGCCCTTCATCCTGACGGTAACGCTCTGGCCTTCGAGTTCCTTTGCAAAGGCCTTTGCATCGGCCAGATTCTGTGCCGCAACTTTTTCATCATTGGCCTTATGGAGCTTAAGATCGTTTAAGTTTTCATTCGTGGCAATGATGCCTTTCTTTTTCGGAAGGATGAAATTTTTTGCATATCCGTCCTTAACTTCTACTATCTCACCTTTTTTTCCCAAAGTTTTTACATCTTCCAGTAATATCACTTTCATATTAAAGCTCTCCTTCCCTTATCATCTGCGAAAGAGTATTTTTAAGCATCTCCTTTGCTTCGTTAAGCGAAATATCCTTTATCTGGGTAGCCGCCACGGTCATATGTCCGCCGCCTCCCATGCGCTCCATGATCACCTGGACATTGACCTCATCTATGCTCCTCGCACTTATATATACCTGATCCTGATATTCGGTAAGAACAAAGCTGGCTTTTATTCCGTTTATATTAAGAAGCTCATTTGCGGCCCTTGCTCCCACTACCGTAGGATCTTCAACATTATCGGGCTCCCAGGCGCTTATCGCATAGCATTCTTCGAAAATCTCCGCATGACTGATCACCGAAGCCTTTGTTCTGTAGCTCGATACATCATCGCGGAACATCTTCCGGACTCTTGTGACATCCGCTCCGCATCTTCTTAAATAGGCTGCCGCCTCGAATGTCCTTACACCTGCTTTTACGGTAAAATTATTCGTATCTATGACTATACCGCCGTATAAACAGTCTGCTTCGGCGCTCTTTAACTTAAGTCCGCTTTCTATGTACTGAGTGACCTCGGCAACCATTTCGCAAGCGCTTGAAGCATAGGACTCAATGTAGGACAGCGTGGCATTTTCTATGATCTCTTCGCCCTGCCTGTGGTGATCAAGTACCACTATCGAGCGACACACTTTCAGAAGCTCGGGACATTCGGTAAGACTCGGCTTATTTACGTCAACGACCACGAGACATGTCGTAGCCGGATCGGCAAGCTCGATCGCTCCGGCACTGTTAACGATTATGGAGCCATCCCCGCCTTCGTTTGAAATAAAGTGATCGACCATCGGGCGTATCGTCGGGCTTATCGTATTGACCACAATATTAACACTCTTGCCTAATGTCTTTGCTATCCTGTATATTCCGACAGCCGCTCCGAAGGAATCCACATCTGTCATGCGGTGTCCCATTACTAAAACTCTGTCTTTTGTGGAAACGAGCTCCTTTAATGCATGAGCTTTTACTCTTGCCTTAACACGGGTGTTCTTTTCGACTCCCTGACTCTTTCCTCCGTAGTAGGTGACATTTCCGTTATTCTT
>DMCJ01000125.1 GCA_003446735.1 Lachnospiraceae bacterium
ACTAAGGGCTCAACCTCGCTGACAAGCTGTGAAAGATTCCCGAATGCCCTGACTCCGGCCACCCTGGTATCTCTCATCAGGATATCGTCTATCAGAAAGCTGTTCTGTTTTACGATCTGACCTCTTACCGTGGCCACCACAAAAAGCACATAGATAAGAAAGAGCAGTGAGGCACCTCCGATCCTGACGTAAAGGTTCCTGCTCACCTCGGTCACCCTGTCCTTGAAAGAGGGTTTTTCACTCTTGCCTTCCTCTTCTTTTTCAGGCCCCTCGGTATTAATTATGTCTTCTTTTTTTTCTGACATATTCTCCACCTTTTTTACTACCCCGCAAATTTGACTTTTACCTGTTCATACTGTGATATCAGTCTGTTCTGAAGCGTTAATATCTTTTCCGATTCAGTCTTGACTTTCTTTATGATCTCATCGTATTTTACGATGACCGTTTCCACGATCTGCTTTGACAGCTTATGCTTGGATACTTCCTGCTGAAGTATGGCGATGACCGCTTCTTTTTTAAGGGCCGGTTTATAGGGTCTGTCATTTATAAGTCCGGTTATCATGTCGGCCACCTGCAATATCTGCTGAGAGATCGTCATCTCAAATTCTTTTAATCCTTTCGGATAGCCGCTCCCGTCAAGCCTCTCGTGATGCGCCGAGGCGATCATTATTATGTCCTCATCAAGGACATCTCTTAAAACACCTTCCGCGATATCCACATGAGTCCTCATTTTTGCCATTTCATCTTCCGAGAGTTTTCTTTCCGCTTCCACTATATCGGAAGGGATCGCGAGCATTCCTATATCGTGAATGACCGCTGCATAATACAGTTTTTCAGCTTCCTTCTCGTCAAGATAGAATCTTTCGGCAAGTTCCTCGCATGTGCACAGAGTCGTAACACTGTCTATGACCTTCTGCTGGTACTTAAGGCCGATGCAGTACATCATCATTTCCATGTAACTGCGTTTTTCCTCATTGGTAAATATAAGATATTTCATGAGGGAATCCAGCTCCATTACATAGCTTCCGTCCGAAAGCTTGCCGGAGATATTATAATACTCCTCGGCCGATCTGTAATGATCGCAGGCTTTTTTATCGTAACGTCCTCCCACATGCTTTTCTATGACAGAGGCGTCAAACCTGTCTCCGAGCGTTTTTCTGTATATATCGATCTTTTCGGCAAGCGCCAGCATTGCCGTTTCTTCTTTAAACGGGAAATTTAACCTTTCGATCTGCGAGTAATCCAGATGATGATACATCAGCATTCTGGACTGTTCCTCCATGGGCGAAAGGTACTTTAAAAACAGATACCCATAGATCGAGTGCGGCATATACTCCTTCATCTCAAAGAAAAGCATATTGTCCACATCATCAGTCCTGTATGCTCCAATGTCGTGCAGAGTGGCAAGCATTGAAAGCTCAGCCATTTCGAACTTTTCGAGCCCCCCTCTTTGCTGAAGCATTTTCCAGAAAATATAAGCAGTCCTTGTGCCGTGCTCCATGATATTACTGTTCATCAGAGTCAGCACATTCTTCGAGAGATAGAAGAGGTTCTTGCTGCTTATAAAATCCATTATTATTCCCCGTTAAAAATCCAATTGCATAGAAGTATATGTTATACCTTCTTTTACCCTTGCTATATCGGTATCCACAAAACCCAATCTATGATAAAACCCGATCGCATAGGGAGCCGCATTTACGGTAAGGAGATCATAACCCATATCCTCCTCCATTTTCTTTGCGGCATTTATAAGACATCTTCCTATCCCCTTTCTGTGGTGGATCTCATCCACGAACAGAAGAGAGATGTGTGTTTGCTCTCTTATGGATATCATGCCGGCAAGCTCGTCTTTAAGGTAAGCCCCGAAGAGAATATATTCGCCTGCATTGAACATCCGAAGGAGCGATCTGTCATTTATGAATTCCTTGAAACTCTCGATGCCTTCTTTCGTATAATCCGGCGCTTCAAACTTAAGAAACGTCCGCCACGCGAGCTTCATTGCTTCTTTAAACGATCTGTCATCCGATGGACCGATGCGCTTTATTTTCAGCCGGTCATTTCTTTCAAAGATCATGATCTTTCTTATCCGAAGAGTCCTTTAAAGAAATTGGCTATGGAAGTACCCCATGATGAAAACATCTCTCCGAGTCCTGAGAAGAAACTCTCATCCTGAGCCTTTACAAGTAACTCATCACCGAACTTGTCATAAAGATCCGCTGCCTGGTCAAGGAGCATATTGGGATCTAATCCAAGCTTCTTTATCTTCATCATGAAATCGACTATCTTCTGCTTTTCGTCGTCGTTTAACGTAACGCCGAATTTAACCTCGCCCTCGTCTATGGCTTTTCTTATATCCTCTTCGTTATTGAGTTCGCCTGCGGCAAGCTTTGCCTTGATATATGCGATGAGTGCTTCCACTTCTTCATCGCTGGCGCTCTTTTCAACACTGTTTGCGATATCCGCGGTAGCAACGAGCTCGTTCATCGCGGTATCTAAAGTCGCATCGGAAACAGCCTCTCCGCTTGCTTCCTCATATGCCTTTATCGCACCGATGAGTCCTGCCGTACCGGATATCTGCGTAGGGCCAACCACAAGAACATTGGCATCCTTTACTCCTGCTGTAAGGAGGGCGTTTCTGTACATACCCGTTGTACAGTAGCTGATATTCTGCGTCGTTACGACAACTCCCGATCCGGCCGGAGCAGGGGTTACCATTACGCTCGAAAGAGCCTTTGTCCCTATAACGCCGGGATCCACATAGGAATCCAGATACTTATGTTCCATTTCGTTTGTAACGTTAATGACTGTGTAATTTGATAATTCTTCCTCGGTAACTCCCATAAGAGAAAGAACGCTCGCTCTCTGATCCGGTGTAAGATCATTGCCGAGAGCTATGATCGTCCCCTCAGGGGGAGCAGCCTTTACATTAACTGCACTTACGGCAAAAAATGCAAGCGCAATGACAAGTGTTTTAACTAATTTTTTCATTTTCTCCTCCACTGTGGCTTCGTATCCAATCATACATAAGAAGCCTTGCTTCATCTCTTTTTATATCGTTTAAGACCTCGTGTCTTATTCCTTCCATTATGACCAGCTCCACATCCAGGACTCCGGCCTTTCTGTAGCTTTCCGCCACTTTCCTTACGCCTTTACCGTACGCTCCGACGGGATCCTCACTTCCCGAGATAAAGAGCATCGGCATCATCTTGGGAAGGGCCTTTAAATGACCTGCGGATGATATGTCCCTTGAAAGAGTGCTTACGCCCCTGTATCCGTTAACGGTAAAATCAAGGCCGCACATAGGGTCGTTTATATAGGCATCCACAGACGATTCATCGGTACTTAACCAGTCAAAATCCGTCCTTTTCTCGGTCCTTTTATTATATGCCCCAAAGACAAGGCTGCTGAGGAAACGGCTGGTTTCATGTCCTCTTCCGAGGAGCTCCAAAAACCTTGTTATCACGACACCGAAGGATGTCTTTAAGTATCCTTCTCCGGCCGTTCCGATAAATATCGTTCCGTCAACGCCCTCACTGTTTTTCGCGATATAATCACGGAGTATAAGCGATCCCATGCTGTGTCCGACCATAAAGAACGGAACATCGGGATACTCTTTTTTTATCAGCTTAAAGAGCCTTCTGACGTCTCTCATGAGAGTCGCTGCCGGATCTCTTTTGCAGAAATATCCGAATTCTCCGGATTCTTTGGCCGTTTCGCCGTGTCCAAGCTCATCCATGCCGGCTACAACAAATCCTTTCCCCGCAAAATACAGGGCCGTCTCTTCGTATCGCCCCATATGTTCTTCCATGCCATGGATAAGGAGTATCACGCCCCTTACCTCTTTTTCGCTATTATGCCATTTTACGGCATGTATCCTGTTTTCTCCGTCTGCGGAGGGAAATGTAAAATAGCTTTTTCCGGTCATATATCATTCTCCGGCAAGCGCCTGAACTTTTTCCATGACCTCGTCATCCTTCATCCTTGCAAAGAGGATCTTAGGTGAATCTGTCACCTTATTACCCGAAGGATAGATCCCGAACCTGTCAAGATCATCATAGTCCCTTAATGAAGTATTGAGCTGATCGGCAATGCTCTTTGCCGTTTCAGGCATAAAGGGCTCAAGTAATGATGCTCCGATAACGATGGATTCGATAAGATTGTAAAGAACGGTTGATAATCTGTCCTTTTTATCTTCATCCTTGGCAAGCACCCAGGGCTCAGTCTCATCTATGTATTTATTGCTTCTCTTAAATAATGCAAATATCTCGGTAAGGGCATCGGCAACTCTTAAAGAATCCATCTTTTCGGTAACCTTATCTCTGAGTGAAGCCGCCGTATCTTTAAGATCCTTATCTATGGCAAGCTGTGCCTCATCGGCAGGCTCTCCCTTGTCCTCGACAACACCTTCAAAATATTTATTGCTCATGGATATGGTACGGTTCACAAGGTTCCCGAGAGTGTTGGCAAGATCGGAATTGTTCCTCTCCGTCATAAGATCCCAGGATATGACACCGTCATTTTCGAAAGGCATCTCGTGAAGGACAAAATACCTTACCGCATCAACTCCGAATATATCGACAAGCTCTTCGGCATAGATCACGTTTCCTTTGGACTTGCTCATCTTTCCGTCGCCCTGTAAGAGCCAGGGATGTCCGAATACCTGCTTTGGAAGAGGCTCACCGAGCGCCATTAAGAAAATGGGCCAGTATATGGTATGGAATCTGATGATATCCTTTCCTATCAGGTGAAGATCTGCGGGCCACAGCTTTTTATACTGCTCCGAACTGTTCCCGTCGGCATCATATCCGATACCGGTGATATAGTTGGATAACGCATCAAGCCATACGTACACTACATGCTTATCATCAAAATCAACGGGTATTCCCCACTTAAACGAAGTCCTCGATACGCACAGATCCTGAAGTCCGGGAAGAAGGAAGTTGTTCATCATCT
>DMCJ01000137.1 GCA_003446735.1 Lachnospiraceae bacterium
AAGCATGACGATATCCCCGAGAGCTACTTCTTATCAGCCGGCAGCATAGATGAGGTTGTTGCACTTAAAAACGCGGGGTGATGATAAGTGGATGATAGATTAGCTTTAAAGATAGTTACGCCCGACAGAGTATTCTATGAGGGCGAAGCCGATATGGTAGAATTTAATACCACCGAGGGCGAGATCGGAGTATATAAAAGACATATTCCGATGACCGTTATAATAAAGCCCGGTATACTTACCATCACTGAGGGCGAGGAAAAGAAGATCGCTGCACTTCATGCGGGATTCGCCGAGATCCTTCCCGATGCGGTGACCATTATGGCGGAGATAATCGAATGGCCCGTTGAGATCGATGAGAAGAGGGCCGAGCAGGCGAAGGAAAGAGCCGAGGAAAGGTTAAGGAGCAGGTCGCCTGAAACGGATATAGCCAGAGCGGAGACAGCACTGCAAAGAGCTATAGCGAGAATAGAAGCAATCAAATGATCATACGGGGGTGCGGCAAAAACGCATCCCCGTGATATTGTTTATACCCATCCGATTAAGGGGCTTTTTTCGAAATGAGAAAATGGATCTTCAAGGCCTTGACATGTATAGTGTCATTCCTTTTAGCCGTTGTGATCATCGGATCGATAATGAATAAGGGAAACACGGATATGACGACGCAGATGAGTGCTGCGTCTTATCCTCTTGTATATATAAATCATGAGGGAATGCTCATAAACCCTCTTCACGGATATTCTTCCGACATGGATATAACGGCCATGAGGGATGTGATAACACCCTTAGGCCAGTCCAGGACTCTGTCACTTTTCATTGAAAGATATGACAATAATATAAATTCCATTTCCTATGAGCTAAGGTCAATAGACGGCGAAAGGCTCATCGAGGAAGGAAATGTGACGGAGATCCAGATGGCTGAGACCTCTGCGACCGCATCGCTTAAGTTAAAAGACCTTATGGAGAGCGATGAGGAGTATGAGCTTATCCTTAAGCTGGATGCGTCAAAAGCCGGAACGGTAAAATACTATTCGAGGCTCATAAGAAGGAACGAGGACTACTCGGCTGAAGAGATACGGTTCGTCGAAGATTTCCATGAAAGAACTTTTGACAAGCAGGCGGCAAGAGCCATTACCACATATATGGAAACGGATGAGAGCGGTGATAATTCAAACTACGGAAGGGTCGATATACATTCCAGCTTTGATATGATCACCTGGGGAGATCTTCAGGTAAACGTCATTTCCGATCCCCAGATATATATGACGGAGTATTTTCCCCAGACTGCGAGATTTCTGGTGGATTACAGAGTGCGCGTGGGCGAAGGTGAGGACTCTCCCATATACAGGGTTGAAGAGTATTACAGGATAAGAAGGGGAAGCCAGAGGATATATCTCCTTGATTATACCCGTACGATGAACTGCATATACGAGATGAAATCCCGGACACTTACCGCTAACAAGATAGAGATAGGTATCACTGAAGATGCGGTGGATATCACCGAGAGCGAGGACGGAAGCGTATTTACCTTTGTTTCCGAAGACAGGCTCTTTTGTTATCAGCCCGGAAGCAAGAGACTGTCGATGCTGTTCGGATTTTATGACGGGGAAAATGCGGATGAGCGGACCTATTATAATAAAAATGATATCAAGACCTTAAGCGTGGACGAGACGGGTAACGTTTGCTTCATGGTCTACGGCTATATGAACAGAGGAGCACATGAAGGCGGAATGGGAATCCTCGTTTATATTTATAACAGCGCCACAAATACGATAGAGGAAAAGGCTTACATTCCTTATTCGGGATCCTATGCGATGCTTTCCGACGATATAGGAAGGCTTTCCTATCTGAATACCGGAAACGATCTGTATATCTATATGGGCGGTACCGTCCTTGATATAAACATAGATGAAAAGAGATGCAATAATGTCATCGAGGGTCTTACAAGAGAAAGCTTTAAGGTGTCCGAATCAAACGCACTTATCGTCTGGCCGGACAGTTCGGATGAAAAGAGCAGGAGTTTAAATCTGATGGACCTTCGTACCAGGGCGAGCAAATCGATAGAAGCTCCGGCCGGAGAATACATAAAAGCACTCGGATTCATGCAGGAGGACCTTATCTACGGACTTGTCAGATCCACAGATGTATATGAGGACCAGGCGGGCAATGAGATCTTCCCCATGTATTCGGTAAAGATATCTTCCGCGGAGAACGGAGCCGAGACAATGAGCTATCAGAAGGATGATGTATTTGTATTAAGCGTTGCGGTAAACGACAACCAGATCCTGCTTGACAGGGTAAGACGATTTACAACGGTAAGCGGAAACTATATTCCCGAGACAGAGGATCAGATAGTGAGTACCGTAACCGATTCGGGACTTCAGAATACCGTCGAGAGGGTTGTGACACAGAGTTATAAGATCATCACCCAGCTTGCTGCAAAAGGCAATTTTGAAACCAAGAGCATGAAATTCTTATCGCCCTTAGAGGTCATGTATGAGGGTGATCACGAGATCAGGCCGAGGTTTGACAAACCCGAATGGGACAGCTATTATGTTTATGGCTCAAAGGGTATAGGCGGTGTTTATTCCGATGCCGCCAGAGCAGTCGCATTCGCGGATGAGACGTCCGGAACCGTGGTCGATGAGATGGGACATTATATCTGGATAAAGTCCAATCTTGCGGAACGAAATCAGATCATGAAGATAGAAGAGGAAAGTGCGGATGCCGAGAGATCGAGTCTTGCGGTGTGCATGGATGTAATGATGGAATGTGCTTCCGTAAAGAGAAACAGTCAGCATTTCCTTGATAACGGCTTAAGCCCGCTCGAGATACTCCGAAACGAATTAAAGAGTGTCGAAGTACTCGATCTGAAGGGCGTAAGTCTGGATTCGACATTGTACTATGTTAATAAGGATATTCCGGTAATGGCGATATTAAACGACAGAAGCGCCATGCTCATCGTCGGATTTAATGAACTTAACGTAGTACTTATGGATCCGTCTAAAGGAAGCATATATAAAGTCGGAAAGAAAGATGCTGCCGACATGTTCATGAGGAACGGAAATCAGTTTATAACATATTATTCTGTTGAATAGCATCATCCTCGCCGAAGATATATTTTCTGTATCTGTTAAGGATGAGGAGAAGGAGCATTCCCAGTACTCCGCAGGAAAGCACCTCGCCGGCCCCGACGGTGATCATGAAATAAAAAATGCTCCCGGGAATTTTATAAGCGTAGTATAATATAAAAGGAATGATGATCGTGTTTGAAAAGATCGGGGGAACGGGAGCCATCCATTTATAATTCCTCAGGGCATAGGTTCCTATGGCACCGATCAGTGTTGCAAGGGAACCGAAGATCACATCCCAGATGGCTGCACCTGTTAAGATGTTGCTTAAAAGACAGCCGATAAAAAGACCGGGAATGGCAGCAGGCGTAAAGAAGGGAAGTATGGTAAGCGCTTCCGATACGCGAAGCTGGATCGCTCCGTTTGCCAGCCCGAAGGCATTGATAAATAAAGTGGAAACTGTGTAGAGAGCTGCGATGACAGCGCCCTGTGCGACGAACAGAGTTTTCTTTTGCATAGTGATTCTCCTTAGTTTTTTTTCACGAGTGGATATCCGCGACACTCGACACAAACGTGCAACGACAATACTAACATAAGTTAACGCATAAGTAAAGGCTTTTTTAATAATATAAGGAAAGAAGGACTTAGCATGTATCAGCTGGATTTTGACAAACCCTGCCACGTTCATTTCATCGGTATCGGAGGCATAAGCATGAGCGGACTTGCCTCGGTGCTCCTTGACAGAGGATTTGAAGTTTCGGGTTCCGACTCTTCGGAGAGCGAGCTTACAGAGCTGCTCAGAAAAGAAGGTGCAGTTGTTTATATCGGTCAGAGCGCGGAAAATATAAAAGACGGGATCGATCTTGTAGTATATACCGCCGCGATAAAGGAAGACAATCCGGAGTTTGCGGAGGTTATAAAGAGAAACATTCCCATGCTGAAAAGAGCAGAGCTCTTAGGTCAGATGATGAAGAATTACGATATTCCGATCGCGATAGCCGGAACCCACGGAAAGACGACCACCACATCAATGGTGACCGAGGTCCTTCTGGCCGGAGGAAAGGATCCGACAGTATCCGTCGGAGGAATGTTAAGCTCCATTAACGGAAATATAAGAGTCGGACATTCACCTTTCTTCGTAGCCGAAGCCTGTGAATATACCAACAGCTTTTTGAGTTTCTTCCCCAAGGTGGGAATGATACTTAATATAGAAGAAGATCATATGGATTTCTTTAAGGATATAAATGATATAAGACAGTCCTTTAAGAAGTTCGGTGAGCTGGTTCCTTCCGACGGTATCGTTATAATAAATGCGGATATCGATAACTTAGATGAGATCACAAAAGATTTTTCGGGCAGGGTCATCACATACGGAAAGAATATAAATGCCGATTATCACCCGTCGGACATAAGCTATGATGAATTTGCCCGTCCCACATTTAAAGCGGTCAGCAAAGAGGGCGAGAGAGAATTTACCCTTGGCGTCGTGGGAGAGCATAATGTTATCAATTCTCTTGCTGCGATAGCGCTTGCCGATGCATATGATATCCCTTACGAAGAGACATATAAGGCGCTTAAAGGCTTTACCGGCACGGACAGGAGGTTCCAGCTTAAGGGTACATTTAATAACGGAGTTACGATCATAGATGATTATGCGCATCATCCCACCGAGATCGAGATGACTTTAAAGGCGGCAAAAGCCTATCCTCATAAGAGGCTCATATGCGCATTCCAGCCGCATACCTATACAAGGACAAAAGCATTCCTAGATGATTTTGCCAAAGCTCTTTCAAACGCGGATATCATAGTGCTTGCGGAAATATATGCTGCAAGAGAGAAGAATACAATAGGCATAAGTTCCGGAGCCATAAAAGAAAAGCTTGATGCTATGGGAAAGCAATGTGAGTATTTCCACACATTTGAAGAAATAGAAAATTATTTGAAAAAAATTTCTTCCACGGGCGACTTGTTGATAACTATGGGAGCCGGAAACATTGTAGATGTGGGAGAAGACCTTCTTAAAGAATAGTAATCCACATTATCCACAGGAATACGCAGTAAGATAACGCTCGTGTTTTTGTGGATAATTTATTTTACATAAAGAGGCCGGAGTGAGCAAAAGATCTCTGTAAATCTGCGGAGAAGAAAAATAATATAATATTATGTTCACTTAATATCCACATAATCCACATTTTGAGCAGGGACCTTGAAACGCCCATTTCAAGCGGGTTTGGAGCATTTTTCCTATTTCATTTTTTTAAAAAGTATGATATACTTCATTTGCTTTTAAGAAATCAGGGGGAAAAAATGTCTAAATTAACGATCTACAAAGAACGTGGTCTTGATGCCACAATGATTCCCAACAGCTTTATAGATGACTATGCGGCCGGAGCCAACGATATCCAGCTCAAGGTCTATCTTTATATGATACGTATGACCGGTGCGGGACTGCCTTTCAGCGTATCGGATATGGCGGATAAATTCAATCATTCCGAAAAGGATATTATGCGCGCTCTGCGTTACTGGGAGAAAGCCAGGCTCATATCCCTTGACTATGACAGCGATCAGAATCTCAAGGCTCTTCATATCCTTCCCATAACGGAAGGCGGAGCTGCGGCTGTAGATGCCCAGAGAGGCGAGATCGTGACCTTAGGGCCCAAGCTCGTATCTCCTTCCAATGAGCAGGTATCAAAGAGAGCTGCTGAAGAGGAAGGAACGGAAGCCCAGCCCGGGAAGAGAGCTTACAGTGCGGATGAGCTTAATGCATTCGGTTCGGATCCGGATACATCCCAGGTTGTTTTCATAGCCGAGCAGTATATTGGAAGGACTTTATCAAGGTCCGATATCGAGAGTCTGATCTTCATTCACGACGAGCTCGGATTTTCCGTGGATCTTATCGACTTCCTTATCCAGTACTGTGTCGATAAGGGCAAAAAGAAATTTTCCTATATAGAAAAGGTAGCGATAAACTGGGCAGAGGATAATATATTTACGGTCCGTCAGGCAAAAAATCGCATGACCAGATATGACAAACAGGTCTTTGCGATAATGAAAGCGCTCGGAAAAGACGGGAACAACCCTACCGAAGTTGAGATGAATTATATCCGTTCATGGCTTAAGGAGCTTAATTACAATCTGGAGATAATCACCGTAGCCTGTGAGCGTACCGTACTTGCGACAGACAGGAACCGCTTCCAGTATGCCAATGCGATATTAAAGAACTGGCATGAAAAGGGTGTTAAGCATTTAAAAGATATAGAAGTGCTTGATGCGGCTCATGAAAAGAGCGCCGTTAAGAAAAAGCCGGTTGAAAAGAAAAATGCATTCAATGATTTCTCGGGACAGAGAAATTATAACTACGAAGATCTTGAGAAGCTTTTGGTCAGCAATTAGGAGTATAAATGGGACTTAATAACAGACAGTTTGATGAGATAATGTCCGTATATGATTCCAGGCGTCTTAAAAATATCAGACTTTCGGATAAAAGGAAGGATGAATTAAGAGAAAAGGTCAAAGGCTATTCGGATATCGAGGATAAGATATTTTCCCTCAGAAGAAAGAAACTGGATCTATCCTTAAATGAAAAAGATCCGTCAGGTGATATCTCTTTGGTTGAGGATCAGATCCAAAGATTATATAATGAAAAAGAAGCCCTTGTTGTTTCGGCCGGTTTTCCTGCCGGATATGATAAGGTTGTTTATGATTGCCCTCTCTGCAAGGATACGGGCTTTTTGGAGAGCGAAGGAAAGAGATGTTCCTGCTTTATAAAAGAAAAGACAAAGCTTTTATTTAAGCAGTCGGGCCTCTCCGGATTACTTGCCGCGCAGAACTATGACACCCTGGACATGTCCCTTATTGACGAAGAAGACAGAGGATCATATTCAAATGCGGTTGAGATATCAAAGAACTTTGCTTCATCATTCGATGATAAATATGATAATCTCTTATTCTATGGCGGGATAGGCACGGGAAAGACTTTTCTTTCCTGCTGCATAGCCGGGGAGATAATGGAAAAGGGAAAGAGCGTTTTATATCTGAGCGCGGATAAGCTTTTCAAATCTCTTATCGACCTTCGTTTTGCCGAGGATAAGGATGAATATATGTCACTGACGGAAAGCATATCCGATTGCGATCTTCTCATCATCGATGACCTCGGCACCGAGGTTTCGGGAGAAAGGAGCGAGGCGGATTTCTTTACCATGTTAAATGACAGGAGTCTTGCCCATAAGCCTGTGATCATATCTACGAATCTCAATCTCGATGAGATAAGGAGCAGGTATTCAGAAAGAGTATTTTCAAGGATAAGCAATAATTTTACCATTTGTAAATTTTCAGGTAAGGATTTAAGATTAAAGAAGAAACTTATTGAGATCAGAAAGTGAGGATCACCCATGTCCAGAAATGAAGAACTCAGAGACCTGGAGACCATTCCTGTCGGAAGTCTCGGCATCATCGCGCTCAAAAGCTGTGCAGAGCTGGGAGCCAAAGTTGACAGATACCTTGTCAACTGGAGAACGGAAAGAGAAAACGAACACAGCAATTCTCTTGCATTTAAAGGCTATCAAAGAGATTCGTATCTGATAGATACCAAGGTGCCCCGATTCGGTTCGGGCGAAGCAAAAGGCGTGATCTTAGAGTCAGTCAGAGGAGCTGATCTTTATCTCCTCGTGGATGTGGCCAACTATTCCCTTACATATTCGCTCTGCGGTTCACCCAACCGCATGTCCCCCGATGATCATTTCCAGGATCTTAAGAGGATAATAGCGGCAGTCGGAGGTAAGGCAAGAAGGATAACGGTAATAATGCCCTTCCTCTATGAGAGCAGACAGCATAAGAGGAGCAGCCGTGAATCACTTGACTGCGCGATAGCTCTTCAGGAGCTCGTATCCATGGGAGTAGACAATATCATAACCTTTGACGCCCATGATTCGAGAGTACAGAATGCGATCCCCTTAAGCGGGTTCGAAACGGTTCAGCCGGTATATCAGTTTATCAAAGGCCTGCTTGGAAAAGTCAAGGATCTTAAGATAGATTCCGACCATATGATGGTCGTAAGCCCCGATGAAGGCGGAATGAGCCGTGCCATATACATGGCCAACGTTTTAGGCCTTGATATGGGTATGTTCTATAAGAGAAGGGATTATACAAAGGTAGTTGACGGAAGGAATCCGATAATCGCACACGAATTCCTCGGTTCGAGCGTTGAAGGAAAGGATATCATAGTTGTGGATGATATGATCTCTTCCGGTGACAGCGTACTCGAAGTTGCGGCAGCGCTCAAGAAAAGAAAAGCCGGACGTATATTCCCCTGCGTGACTTTCGGATTATTCACCAACGGCCTTGAGAAATTTGATGAGGCTCATAAGAGAGGCGATATCGACCACATACTCACGACCAACCTCATATATCAGTCTCCGGAGCTTTTAAGCCGCGATTATTACATTAACTGCGACTTATCCAAATACATCGCCTACATCATAGATACCTTGAATCATGATGAGTCCATAAGCGATCTTTTAAATCCCAGTGAAAGGATACAGAAGCTTATAAACAGATACAGAAACGGAGAGATTTAAACAGGGGGACGGGTATGGCAAGAAAAAACATAGGGTTCATGACAACCGAATATTCGGAGATCTTTTCGAAGACAGTTACTCAGGGAGCCATGTTTGCTGCGGAAGAAGAGGATGTTAACCTCTACATAATGGCGGGCGGTTATTTTGATGCTCCTTACATGGATGTAGGAAAGACCAAATTCGAATATCAGAACAATTATCTTTTCAATTTCGCGGATAAGACAAATCTTGATGTCCTTATTATACTTCTGGGTCCGATAGCAAGCAATATCGATGCTACCGCCCAGAAGAGATTCGTCGAGCAATATAAGGATATTCCCATAATCACAATAGGAAATAAAGTAAGAGGATACACAAATGTATCCTTTGATAACAGAGGCGGCTTCATGAGAGAGGTGGAGTACCTTATCACCGATCTTGACAAGACAAAGATAGGTCTTGTCTGCGGCCCCGCTACAAACGAAGATGCTTTTGAAAGACGTGAAGCATATAAGCAGGTCCTGACCAATCATTCCATTCCCGTAGAGGACAGGAAGATCGTATACGGTAATTTCTCCGAACACAGCGAGGAAGCCGTGGAGCAGCTCCTTGATCAGAACGAAGATCTTGAAGCAATAGTTTTTTCAAATGATTATATGGCTCTTGCCGGATACAGGGTCTTTGAAAAAAGAGGTATTATCCCGGGCAAGGATATAGTTGTCGTAGCCTTTGACGATTCACCTTTTGCGGCTCTTATGTCCCCGTCACTTACAACGACAAGGGCAAATCCCGCGATGCTCGGATATACTGCGGTAAAGGAAGCTGTCGGAATGTATGAAAATACTGATGACGATATCCGTATAGATACCGTCTTTGTACCGAGAAGGTCAAGCCATGTCGATGCGATAGGTGTTGAGGAAAAAGTCGGGATCAATTACAGCTTTGTTCCCGGAAAGGATCCTGCGACAAAATTAGTCGAGCAGATGGACAGGCGTCTTCTTCAGGGCAGGGCAAGTAACGGAGAGATAGCGGCCATAAAGGAAAAGCTTGTCGAGCTTGTGGACTGGTTCAATCTTCAGGTTTATGACAGCAGTATAGATGAGGTTTTATATAACGACCTATACAGGAAATGCAATGATCTTACAACAGAGCTGATAAAGCGCTTTAACAGCGTGAGTCTTGTAAGAGAAGTTCATTCCTGCCTTATTCCCATATATGCGGAGACAGTCCGTGACGATACGGACAAGGCGCTCATGTATCAGATGATGGCTGACTGCTTCCAGAATGCGCTTCTTGAAAATGAAAGAAGAAAAGTGGAGATCACGAAGCTTTACAGCAGGGTCACTAAAAAGACCATGGAAGTTACGAGGATGATCGTTTCCGACAGGGAAAAGATGAACAATACATATGAGCTTTTTAATGCCATGGATGAACTTGGCTTTTCAAGGAGCTATATGCTGCTTTTTAAAGACACCATCAGATGCAGAAAGAACGGAGACTGGGTAAGACCCGGCTCGTTCAGGATCTCGGCATGTCAGATCGGAGATAAGAGTTTCCGTCCCGAGGAAGATAAAAGAGAATTGACCGTTGAGCATTTATTTGAATGTCCTGATGTGGAAGACGGATCCAGGAAGACATATCTTTTATCCTTCCTTTTTGCGAACGATGAGCAATACGGCATCCTTGTAGCTGAGCCAAAGGATCATGAGATATCGGTAATGGAAGCGATCGCGTTCCAGATATCTTCGGCGATCCAGACCGTTCATCTGATAAGAGGCATGGATCAGGTCAGACTCCAGCTTGCCGACAGCCTTGAAAAACAGAGAAAGAACAATGAAAAGCTGGAGCTGTTGTCAAAGTCGGATGAGCTTACGCAGCTTTATAACAGACGAGGGTTCATGACTGCCGTTGAGGAAAAGATGAAGAATCCTTCAAGTAAGGGTAAGCGCTGCGTGGTACTTTACGGCGATATAAATAACGTGAATCTGATAAATGACAAATTCGGACATGAAGAAGGCAATTTTGCGATCAGGGGTATCGCCGAGATCTTAAGGGAGACTTTAGGCGGCAATCAGATAATAGGACGTCTTGGCGGAGACGAATTCGCGGCTTTCCTGATCTCGGATAATAAGGATATTGCTTCTTCCGTAAGAGAGAAGATAGATAAGAATACCGAAAAATACAATGAAGGTACTGATAAGCCTTATTACATCAGTATGTGCGTTGGGGTAAGCTCTTTTGTAAATGACGGTACGTCTACTGTTGATGAGGCATTGGTTCGGGCCGATGTGGACCTTTATCTCCAGAAAAAGAGATGTATAGACAAGGTTCTTAAGTAAGACATAAAGATCTATAAAACGGAAAGGGGATAGTAATGAAAGAAGAGATCGAAAAACTGCAGCAGATGATAGATGAGAGTAGTTCCATCGTCTTTTTCGGGGGAGCGGGTGTTTCCACGGAGAGCGGGATCCCGGATTTCAGAAGTGTGGACGGACTCTATCACCAGAAATACGATTATCCTCCCGAGACGATATTAAGCCATACGTTCTTTGTCAGGAAAACGGATGAGTTCTACAGGTTTTACAGAGATAAGATGCTCTGTCTTGATGCAAAGCCCAATGCGGCACATTTAAAGCTTGCCGAGCTTGAAAGAGCCGGAAAGCTTAAGGCTGTCGTAACGCAGAATATAGACGGTCTTCATCAGTCGGCCGGAAGCAAAAACGTATACGAGCTTCACGGAAGCGTACTTAGGAATTATTGCACGCAGTGCGGCAAATTCCACGATGTGAAATTCATAATGAATTCCGAGGGGGTTCCGAGGTGCGAATGCGGAGGTCTTGTAAAACCGGATGTGGTCCTTTATGAAGAAGGACTCGATAACAATGTGATGAGCGGCGCCATAAGAGCCATAAGCGAGGCAGATATGCTGATCATAGGAGGTACATCCCTGGTGGTATATCCCGCGGCGGGACTGGTAAATTATTACAGGGGAAATAAGCTGGTCCTTATTAACAAATCATCGACATCGATCGACAGTTCGGCGGATCTGGTGATAGCGGATGCCATCGGAGAAGTCTTTTCACAGATAAAAGTAAATGCATAAAAGTTAATACATAAAAGTTGACGCATAAAAAAATAACCCGACCGTTTCCGGCCGGGTATTATTTTGCTTAGTCCTGTACGTAGGGCATAAGAGCGATATGACGTGCACGCTTGATAGCTACGGTAAGAGCTCTCTGATGCTTAGCACAGTTTCCTGTGATCCTTCTGGGAAGGATCTTTCCTCTTTCGGAAATGTATCTGCGAAGCTTTGCGGTATCTTTGTAATCGATCTCGCCTTCTTTACCGCAGAATACACAAACTTTTCTTCTTCTCCTGCCAAGACCCGGTCTTCTCTTAGCGGGTCCGTCGGGTCTTTCGGTCTTATTGTAAGCCATGTTATTGCCTCCGTTTCATACTCTCTAATTGAACGGCAATTCCTCGATCCCATCGGGGATATTCATAAAGTCATCATTTGCTGCTACGGGAGCTGCGTCCTGCTGTGCGGGTGCGCTGTATCCGCCTTCACCCTGAGCACCTGATGCATTCTTGCTCTCGGCAAATTCATGATCTTCAACAATAACATCGGTAGTATATACCTTAACGCCATCCTTGTTGGTGTAACTTCCGGTCTGGATCCTGCCTGTAACTGCGATCTTGGTTCCTTTGTGGAGATACTTCTCTGCAAATTCACCCTGACGTCCGAATGCGACACAGTTGATGAAGTCAGCGGTCTGTCCGTCATTATTGTTGGATCTTCTTCTGTCTACAGCTAAAGAGTATCTTGCGATCGCCATGGGCGAATCGCCACTCTGTGAATATCTTACTTCGGGATCTCTGGTCAAACGTCCCATTAGAATTACTTTGTTCATACTGATTCCTCTTTCTTTATGCCTCGTCTTGGCGAACGCATAAGTATCTGATGACATTTTCCATGATACGAACGTTGTTCTCAACTTCGTAAGGCACGGAAGTATCACCGTCGAATCTGATGAAGTAGTAGTAAGCTTCACTCATCTTCTGAATGTCATAGGCAAGCTTCTTCTTGCCCCATTCGTCAACTTCTGTTACTGTTCCACCAAATCTTTCGATGTAGCCTTTTATCTTATCAATGGTAGCGGCTCTTTCGTCATCTTCGATCTTAGCATTCACAATAACGGCTAACTCATACTTGTTCATGCTTTTTTTACCTCCTTTTGGACTCTGGCCCTAAGTCTTGCTTAGAGCAAGGAATGATATATCACGAAGCACTATATTATCATAAAAATCAAAGGTTTGCAAGCCTTTGCGGCAATAATCTTCGTTATTTTAAAAGAAGATAAAACTGCCCGGTTTGCGCTGAATATCAATTTACCACAATATGTGGTGGGATTTGAAGGAAGGTAATGAGCATTAATCCTATATGATGCGGTTGAAAGAGGGCCTGAAAATATGGTATAATTTCCGCAGGTTTGGGGTTTTCCCCGCCGATTTTGTGTATACAGGACAGGGAAATGGATAATAATCTTGAATTTAAGGGAAGGCTCGGATGGTACTTAAGGCTTCCCATATGGTTCGGCCTGCTTCTTGCAGCGGTCAACGTTTCCATATATGCGATCAATATGAAGGCGGGAGTGATACTCTCCGTCTTTACGGTCATATATCTTGTTTCATTTCTGGTAATGGAACGCTTAAACCGTTCCGTGATCCGCAATGAGTTAGTCAGCTTCGCCACCCAATACGGACAGATACAAAAAAGGCTTTTAAGAGACCTGGAATTACCCAATGCCCTTATGGACGAAAACGGTCGTATCATATGGGCCAATACTGAATTTAAAGCTGCCGTTGAAAAGGATCATCCCGAGGGAAAGACGATCTTTAATTATTTCGAGGAGCTCTCGTCCGATGCCTTAAGGGTAGCCGGAGAAAACGAAGAAAACAGGGTGGAATTCCAGTTCGAGGACAGGGATTACAGAGCCCTTATCAAAAAGATACCCTTAGACGAGATGGTCGAGAACAGCGACATATTTACTTCCGAGAGCAGATATGAGGGCTGCCTGTATTCGATCTATCTGTTTGATGATACGGCTTTAAAGATGGCCTTAAGGGAAAATGATAACCAGTCGCTGGCCGTAGGTCTTTTATATATAGACAATTACGACGAAGCCCTAAACAGTACCGATGAGGTGCGCCGTTCCCTTCTTACGGCTCTTATCGAAAGAAAGTTCAATAAATATTTTGGTTCCATAGACGGTATAATAAGGCGTCAGGAAAAGGATAAATTCTTCTTTGTCATTAGAAAGCAGATGCTAAAGAAGCTTGAGAGCGTTCGCTTTGATATCTTAGAGGATGTAAAGACCGTCAGCATAGGAAACGAGATGTCCGTTACGATAAGTATCGGTATCGG
>DMCJ01000172.1 GCA_003446735.1 Lachnospiraceae bacterium
ACTTAATAACTTCTGCTTAAGAAATTATAAAGACAACAAGAACGAATAAACGATTAAATGTAAACATCAGATTCAAATATGAAAGGAAGGTAATAAAAATGAAATCAGTAGCTTATATGTCAGGATTCGCGGTAGGAGTAATAGCGGTGGCAGTGCTTGCAGCTATCGTTGCAAAGTTCCTTAACAAGAACGGAAAGACAAAATATGATGAGATGCAGGAACTCATAAGGGGAAGAGCCTATAAATACGCTTTCTTTGCAGTATGCATATATGAAGTGGTGATGGCTTTCTTAACCGGCATGATAGATCCCTTCCCCCTTGGAAATATTGTAACCCACGTAGGAGCCATTCTTACAGGTGTTGTTGTTCAGGTAAGTTATTGCATCTGGAAAGACGCATATATCGGTATCAATACAAAAATGGGAAGATTTGCAACAGTGCTCACTGTACTTGGTGTTTTAAACATAGCATGTGCCATCCCGGCTATAGCAAAGAACGGACTTATGGTTAATGGCCAGTTACAGCCCGTCTTTACAAACCTTGTTGTAGCATTTTTGTTCATCCTTGTAGGACTTGAGCTTTGCATCAAATACATGGTCGATAAGAACAGGGGAGAGGAGGATTGATATTATGAAAAATCTTAAATTAAAAGCAGCCCGTGCGGGCATGGACCTTTCCCAGGATGATCTTGCAAAGGCAGCAGGTGTTTCAAGACAGACCATAAGTGCTATAGAAAAGGGCGATTACAATCCGACGATAAACCTCTGCATCAAGATATGCAAGATATTAAACAAGACTCTGGATGAACTTTTCTGGATCGATGAATGATAAAACGATCCGGCGGCCTCCCTGTAACGGGGAGGCTGTTTTTATTTTCGGGAACGCTGAAACGATAAAATAATATCGCATTTCAAGCGATAATATGGTATAATATTTTTGTATTTTTTGCTGCGAAAAGGGCAGCTGTAACAAGACGTGTAAAAGGGATCAGAATAAGGACGGGGATAATATGAACAGCCGGGATGAAATATTTTTCAGGATAGCAGAAGCTCTGCTTGTGGATTATACGAGCGTCTATTATGTGAATGCGGTCACGAACGAATATCAATGGTATTCCAATGACCCTGATTATCATTCCCTTCAGATAGAAAAGGGAGGGGATGATTTCTTTAAGAACCTTAAGATAGACGCCGACAAAGTGGTCTATGAAGAGGATAAGCATATCTTTATGGAGGATATGCAAAAGGAGCACCTCATTTCCGAGATGAAAAGAGGTATGATGCAGAGCGTGGAATACCGCCTTGTGATCGACGGAAAGCCTGTATATCACAGGATCAGGGTCATAAGGAGCGTCGGAGACGAGGATGATTATTTTATACTCGGCATAATCAATGTGGATAAAGAGGTCCGCGAAAGACTGGAAGCGGAGAGAATCGAAAAAGAAAGAGAGATATTTAACGATATAGCCATGTCGCTTGCGGGGCACTTCGATTCTATCTACTATGTCGAAGTTGATACGGGAAAGTTTTTCGAGATATCGTCAAAGAATGCATATAAGGATCTTAAGGTACCCACAAAAGGTGTGGATTTCTTTAAAGAGACCGCGGAAAATATCAATCTTTATATCCACCGCGAGGACAGGGAGAAGGTTGCAAAGGCTTTCGAAAAGGAAGAAATGCTTAAGAATCTCTCAAACAGGAAATCCTATGCCATCACTTACAGGCTCATGATGGAAGGCGAGCCCGTTCATGTCAGAAACACCCAGATATGGGCTGAAGATCATAAGCATATCATAGTAGGACTTGAAAATATAGACGATGAAGTGGAACGCGAAAGGAACCGGGCCAAAGCACTTCATGCCGCGAATGCTCTCGCAAGGAAAGACGCGCTTACCGGAGTCAAGAACAAAACGGCCTATTGTGAGCTTGAAAAGACCGTTCAGGAAAATCTGGACAAAGGAGTTGATTATCTTCCTTTTGCGATGGCGATATGCGATCTTAACGACTTAAAGGTCATAAATGATACTTACGGACATAAGACAGGCGATGAATTTATCGTTAAAGCCTGCACTCTAATATGCGACACGTTTTCGCACAGTCCGGTATTTCGTATCGGAGGAGATGAATTCCTTGTATTTCTGTCCGAAAGAGATCGCTCGGATAAGGAGATACTCGTAAATAAATTCAAGGAGATGATCCTGGAAAACAAAAAGAAAAACGAAGGCCCTATCGTAGCGATAGGCCTGGCATCTTTTGAGCAGGGGTCGGACACAACGGTGACCGAAGTTTTCGAAAGAGCAGATAAGGAAATGTATAAAAATAAAAAGAGTCTTAAGGAAGACAAATAAAATACCCGGAGGTTAATATGGCAGCAAATCCAATAGTAACGATCACAATGGAAAACGGAGATGTGATAAAGGCGGAATTATATCCCGATATCGCACCCAACACGGTAAACAATTTCATAAGCCTTGTTTCAAAAGGTTTTTATGACGGACTTATATTTCACCGTGTAATAAGAGGATTTATGATCCAGGGCGGAGATCCCGAAGGAACGGGTATGGGCGGTCCCGGATATGAAATCCCCGGAGAATTTTCAAGCAACGGATTTAAGAACGATCTTTCACATGATCCCGGAGTGCTTTCGATGGCAAGGTCGATGATGCCTGATTCAGCCGGTTCGCAGTTCTTTATCATGCATAAGAAATCTCCCCATCTTGACGGCGAATATGCGGCGTTCGGAAAGGTCATTGAAGGTATGGAAAATGTTGATAAGATAGCGGAATGCCAGACCTCTTTCGGGGACAGACCCGTAAATGAGCAGAAGATGAAGAGTGTTACGGTGGAGACTTTCGGCGTAACATATGACGAACCGAAAAAGTCATAAGCAACGGGTCTTAGGATAAAATGTCAGAGGAAGATAAATGAGCGAGATAAAATGTCCCAAATGCGGCGAGGTTTTTACGGTAGACGAATCCGGATATGCTGCGATAATAAAACAGGTCCGCGATGAGGAATTTGCGAGGGATCTTGACAAGAGGATAAAAGAATTAAAAGATCATCTTTCAAGGGAACATGAGCTGGAACTTAAATCCGCTCTCGCCGAGGCCGAGAATATTAAGAGTGATAAATACGAAAAAGAGATAGAAAAGCTCTCCGAAGACATGCATAAGCTCGAGGAAGAGAAAAACTCGTATAAGACTAAGATCATGGAGCTTGAGTCAGAGCTAAAAAGCAGCGAGGATAAAAAGCAGATCGCGGTCATGGAGGCTGTCAAAAAGGCGGAGGATAAGACTCACGACCTTGAGAAGGATCTGATGCATGAAAAGGAAAATACAAAGATCCTCTTAGCCGAAAAAGATACCCAGATAGAATTCTACAAGGATCTTAAGACAAAAATGTCAACCAAGATGGTCGGAGAGACCTTAGAGCAGCACTGCGAGATCCAGTTTAATCAGATAAGGGCGACGGCATTTAGGAATGCCTATTTTGAAAAGGATAATGATGCCAGGACCGGAAGCAAGGGCGATTATATATTCCGCGAAAACGATGAAGCCGGAAATGAGATCGTGTCCATCATGTTCGAGATGAAGAATGAAAACGACACGACGGCCACCAAGCACAAGAACGAGGATTTCTTTAAGGAACTTGATAAGGACAGAAAAGAGAAAAACTGCGAATA
>DMCJ01000098.1 GCA_003446735.1 Lachnospiraceae bacterium
AAATAAAGCGCAAAATAAAGCGCAATGTTGGGGTGGAGTCTTTTATAAAAAACTTGCAAATTATCCTATCAGTACAGAATGGGAAAGGGTCAACTACAGCAAATAGGTACTTAAATCGACTAGTAGATCTTCAAATATTGAATCCGGAAGGAGAGAAAAAGGACGGATTTATAGAAGGAAGAAAGACTAATGGGCGATATATGAGCTTGTGGGCGATAAAATGGGCGATATATTTCACCCATAATTGAGATGTGACAGGGGGTCAGATCCCCTGTCACATTTTTTTCGAGTGGTTAGAAGAGCTTATAATGAGAGGCGATGATAGGATATTGACATTAGGCTATCATTGAGTTATATTAATGATAGGAAATATTGAAAATACCATCACAAAAAGAAAGGGGGAACTATATTGATTGTTGATAAACGGGATATTGAAAAGTACCTTTCTGAAGTCAAAGAAGCCATAAGATGTGATAGATATAGATTAGAGTTAAATGAAAATCGTCAGGATAATAGAAACCTGTTCCTTGATTATGTTATAGATGAGGCAAAAGCAAAGGAAATATTATTAGAACTCTCTGTATGCGATTTTTCTGAAATACTGCAAAATAAAAAAGTTGAGTATAAACATGAGAAATTATATGTTTTTGGAAAAGACATAAAGCTTTTGGAAAGACTGGGAAATAACGAAAAGGAGATTTCATTATACATCAAGTTTAATAAGTTGGAGAATGGGTTTGTATTTGTTATTTCATTTCATGAACAGAAATCTCCACTAAAATACTATTTTAAATAAGTTTAAAAGGATTGTGATACGGAGTGCTAGGTGGGAGGAAAAAGTTATGGCAGAGATGGGAAGAAAAGAGTTTTGCATAGGATGCAGACAGGAAACGGATTATTGCCTAAAAAAACGTGCTTTTAATAAAGTTATAAGAGATAAAGAGTACAGCTTTGATATTACGGTGGCAGTATGCGAGAACTGTGGTGAGGAAATCAGTATACCCGGATTAATAGATAAAAATGTCCAGGAAATTGATGAACAATATAGATTGATTGAAGGATTGGTATCTGTCGATGATATTGAAAAACTCATGAAAATATACAAAATTGGAAAGGCTCCTTTGTCCCTGGCACTTGGATTTGGGGAAATTACTATAACCAGATATTTGGAAGGTCAGATTCCTTCTAAAGAGTATTCTGATATAGTAAGATCTGCGTTGGCTTCACCGTCTTATATGAGGAATAAACTGATAGAGAACCGAGATAAACTAACAGAGGCAGCGTTTAGGAAAGCGTTAACTGCGGCAGAGAGCATAGAAAGTTTATTCTCTGTGTCAGATAAAATGCTTAGAGTTATTTCATATATTTTTGAAGAACTTAAGGAAGTTACTCCGTTAATGTTACAGAAGTTGTTATATTTTATTCAGGGAGTTTATAGTGCGATATATGGTAGACCGATATTTGAAGAGGAGTGTAGAGCATGGCTTCATGGGCCTGTTTTCCCGGAAGTATATGAGTTGTTCCGAGATTTTAAATACAATCCGATAGAAGATGCCAGATTCGCTATTTTGGAGGGTGATGAGGACGCGCTTACTGATGAAGAAAAAAGAGTGATAGATCTTGTTTTGAATACATTTGGAATGTATGGTGGAAAAACATTGGAGAGAATCACTCATAATGAAAAGCCGTGGAAAGAGGCTAGAAAAGGATATGGAGATAACGTGGCTTCTAATGAACTTTTGCCGAAAGAACGGATAATGGTTTATTATAAAGAAATAGATGAAAAATATGGGATAAACACAGAATCTGGTTTGAATGAATATATTGTGGATATGCTAAATTTAGCTTAGTAGGATGAATAATAGGAAAGAAGGTGGATAATATGGCAGTACATCATGGAGGAAAGGTTGGAACAGCTGGAAGGACTTTAGCAAAGAGTTCATCCGGAAAGGCGGCAAAAAGTAAGGCGGGAAAAACGCTTGCTAATCATAAGGCAAAATGTCATGGAAAATAAAATGCCTATAAAAATGTGATAGGGGGTCAGGTCCGCTGTCACATTTCGATTAAAACCATAGTCGAGTATTGATTTGATCGAAAAAATATGACATCAATATTCAGGAACTTCTGAAAAAGCAGCATGATAACAGGGATTTCTATAGGAGCAGCCAATCGGTATTACCTGCTTTGAGGCCAAAGTATACTTTATAGTATTTGACACGCATTAATTTGGAACGTATAATGTGATTACATTTAATTTCGTCATGTGTTGAAGATAAAACAACTTATAATTCGGGGAAAAAATGGATAGTGCGCAAACAATTCGTGATTTTAAGCAATTTGTGAAGGAAAACCACGATCAAATAATAAAACAGGCAATTAATATACGTGATCTTCCCAAAGATGATGACTGGATTTGCGATGAAGAATGGGAAGAGGTATATAAGAAAGAGGTAACGAATGGGATATGGATAAACAAATAGGCTCTCTTTCCGAAAGAGACTTATCAAAAATCTTCCAGCTCGTTTCTGAAATTCAAAAGAAATCATTTCATGAGTTTTCACTTATAGCAATCAAAAATAAAGATAATAATGCGAGGGTAATATGCACAGACTATACGAAAATGACGACATAGCGGTATTCTGGGATTCGGAGAAGTGCAGGCATGCGAAGAGATGCGTGACTTTAAGCCCGAAGACCTTCAATATCACGAGGAGGCCGTGGATCGATGTGGGATTGGCGCCTACGGCGGAGATATGGAAGGCGATAAGCGAGTGCCCGACCGGGGCGCTTACCTGCGTATATACGCACGGGGTACGGATCGAGTTTGATGAGGATAGCTGCAGAGCCGTTGCGTTTGATGGCGATAAGAAGATCGGCGAATGCTGTTATGAAGTAACCGAGGCCGGATGGAATATTTATCATACATTTGTTTCGCCGGAATATGAAGGGAAAGGCATTGCCAGGAGGCTTGTATATAAAGTTGTCGAAGCGGCGGAGAAGAGTAAGGTGAATGTTATCCCCACCTGTTCGTTTGCGGTTAAGACGTTAATGTGAAAGAGAATGAAAACAAAAAGAGATCAGCTCATAATTGAACATCTGCTCCTATCCTTTTCGGATCTTTTGTGCGTCGTGATCGCGTATGCGGCGGCGGTTGTTACCCGAGGGATCACGGGAAGCGTTCGGGAAAAGCCCGCATTTTACTTGCTGGTTCTTTTATTTGCGCTCATTTTAAGCGTGCTTTCGCATATTTTCCTTGATCTTGATACGGGATTTGCGGCAAGGAGCATGATGGCGGAATTCTTCTTTGTATGCAAGTACGATCTGTTTTTGGGCGCCACGATGGGAATGATCTTATTCTTAACGCAGAAGGCGCAGGATTTCTCCAGACTCGCTTATATATACTTTCTTATCTACCAGCTCATTCTGTGTTTTATTTTCCATCTTATCATAAAACATCTTATAACCCAGACTTATATGCGCTCGGGGAAGAGCGGGAAGATGGTCGTATATACGCCTGCCGGGGATGCCGAAAAAGTGCTCTCGTCGCTTAAGACTGCGAAGGCATGGCCGCACGAGATCGTTGATGCGGTTTCCAAAGAAGAGGAGCTATATGAAAAGATCGGACACAGCGTAGTGGATGAGGTTTTTATTTCCTATCCCGGGCTTAAGCAGGAGGAGCTTTCGTCGATCGTTGATGATCTGGAGCTTTCGGGGATAACGGTACATGTGGCGATAGATCCCGTTTCTCACATTTCCGACCGGGCAATGACCGGCGAGATCGGGGACATACCCGTGCTTACATACAGAGGCGCCGGTGAGGATCTTCACCGCCTTATCATAAAAAGGTTCACGGACATCGCGGGCTCACTTATCGGGATGATCATAACTGTGGTGCTTTTCCCTTTTATCGCTGTTTTGATAAAGCTTGACAGTCCCGGGCCTGTGCTCTATAAGCAGGTGCGTATCGGACGTAACGGGCGTGAGTTTAAGCTTTGCAAATTCCGCTCGATGTATAAAGATGCCGAGAGCAGGCAGGAAGAGCTTTCTGATATGAATGTTATGAACGGCCCGGTATTTAAGGTTAAGGATGATCCCCGTATCACGAAATTCGGGAGGTTTTTACGAAAGACAAGCCTTGATGAGCTCCCGCAGTTCTTCCATGTTTTTGCCGGCACGATGAGCCTTATCGGGACGAGGCCGCCCACAAAAGAGGAATATTCATCCTATCATCTGTCCGAGCTTAGGCGCGTTTCGATAAAGCCCGGAATGACAGGCCTCTGGCAGGTCAGCGGCAGAAATGAGATAACGGACTTTAAAGACATACTCCGTCTGGATCTTAAATACATTGACAACTGGTCCTTCGGGATGGATATAAAGATCTTACTTGAGACCATAGCCGTTGTATTTCGCGGTAATGGAATGTGACAGGGGACGTTTCTCCTGTCACATTTTTATTGTAAAGCCGGAAGGATATATGATAAAATAAAACCTGACAGTGCAGTGTGACAGAATGTGTGACAGCGTACCGGGCACCGTGTCACGTAGGTACCTTGTCATAGGCACCGTGTCACATAAGGAGGGATATGATGCTGAAGAAAAAACTGATATCAATGGCACTTGCGGCAGCTTTAGTATTTTCCATGTTGCCGGTTAACGTATTTGCCGAGGCATCTGACGGAGCTGAGGCAGAGGTGACGGCTGCGGCTGATGAAGCGGCTCCCGATGCTGTAACCGACGAGGCTGCGCCTGATAAAGTTGCACCGGCTGCTGTAACCAATGAAACCGCGACGACTGCTGCTTCCGACGAAGCTGCTCCGGTAGCTGAGGAAAAAGAAAAAGAGGCGATTGCTGATGCGCCTGAGGCCGACAAGAAAGATCTTAGCGAAGAGGCCGAAGATGATGAATTCGTCTTTGACGAAGAGGCCGCGCTTGATTTTGATGCGTTTGAGAGGGCGACGTCGATTCAGAGTGATACCGAAGAAGTTGTGGATCCAAAGCATTTCTTCTTTAATCTCTATATGTTCGATGATGAGCAGGGTAATGCCTTAAGCCGAGATGCAAAGGTGTTTAATTATACTTTTGAAGGCGAGACTTATCAGTTCTATAACCTGGAGACTTTAAGGCAGAGTATTTTGCAGCAGAATGCAAAAGGACGTACCGTAACGATCCAGCTGATGCTGCGTGCTAACCAGAATGGCTTAGCTTACGCTGAGGCGCCCACGACGCCGAGCGGACAGGATACGAAATATTACCAGCCTGATTTCCAGGATCCGGTAAAGAGCAAGAAGCTCCGCGCCTATCTTGATTATCTTGCAAAGACATATTCCACGAAGGAATGTCATGTAGATCAGTGGATCATGGGTAACGAGGTAAATATGCCATCCCAGTGGAACTGGGCAGGAACGAAGGATCCTGATCTGATCGTATCAAGATATGTTTCGGCATATACAGCGCTCTATGATACGGTAAGGAAATATACTACAAAGTCCCGCGTCAGCCTTTGCGTGGATCACAGCTGGCAGAATAATGACGAAGGACGCGGCGTGCCGGTTAAGGATTTCCTTGAAAAGTTTAATGCGCAGGTAGGAAACAGGACATGGTGCGTTGCATATCATATCTATCCCGCGATCGACAGCGAGCCCGAGATCTGGGCGGATATGAGCGCTTCGGCAAACAGGAAGCTTAATCCCAACAGTGACGCAGCTGAATTTGTGGATGGCGGAAATCTTCATATAATGACGAATTATATAAGGAGTCATTTCGGATCGCAGCACAGAGTCATGATGACAGAGCAGGGTGTAACGGCTGCTAAGGGCCGCGAGATCCAGGCGGCGTGCCTTGCGATATCCTATCTTGCATGTAAATACAATAACATGGTTGACTGCTATATCTATCAGGGCCATGGCGGATATGCACTTGACGGTTATTCGAAGGATATGTGGTTAAAGCTTGACAGTAACGATCCCGGAGACAAGGCATGGATCGAGAGCGAGATCGCCCGCATTACCGGCAAGGGTTCTTTAACGGAGTTCATTCCGACATACGGAAAACAGGTTGATGAAGCCAAGGTAACCGCATTTGTTACAAGGCTTTACCAGCTCTGCCTCGGAAGAGATCCCGATGCCAACGGCCTTAACGACTGGGTTGGCCAGCTTACGAGCGGATCTAAGACCGGAGCCGAGGTTGCAGCAGGATTCTTCTTAAGTGATGAGATCAAAAAGCAGAATCTTTCGGATGAGCAGTATGTGGAGACTCTGTATCAGGTTATGATGGGCAGGGCTTCTGATGCGGGCGGAAAAGCCGACTGGGTCAAGAAGCTTAAGGAATGTGTCGGAAGAGACGGTGTTTATCTTGGATTTGCGAACTCGACCGAGTTTAAGAATATTTGCAATTCCTACGGTATCTCGGCAGGTTCGTTTACGCCTTCCGCATACAGGAGCAAAAATCCAAACTTAACGCAGTTCGTTTACAGGATGTATGCAAAGGCTTTGGGAAGAGAGGCCGAGGTTGCCGGTGTTGAATACTGGTGCCAGCAGATCATCGAAGGCGGATATACGCTCGATGAAATGGCTACGAGAGGCTTTTTTGACAGTACCGAGTTTAAGAACAAGGGCTTAAACGATGAGCAGTATGTGGAGGTGCTCTATCAGACATTCTTCGATAGGGCGTCTGATGCGGGCGGAAAGGCCGACTGGCTGAACCGAATGCACAACCAGAATTATTCCAGGACCGATGTCTTAAACGGCTTCTGCGGCTCCCGTGAGTTTGCAAACTTAAAGGCCAGCTTTGGGCTTTGATGTGACAGCGTACCGGGTACGCTGTCACATTTCTAGAAGTAATCGAATATGGACTGCACCATGTCAGCGACATATATCATTTTAGACATGGAGATATTGTATGCAACATGATAACTTCTTGTATTTAGATCCAGACGACGGAGATTGTCACAAAGGGCATATGATCCGTCTTTGATCTCAAGAGACAGAGTTGCATCGGGTTTGTTTTTTATAACGGGGCACGCGATCACGTGTCCCGTTTCATTATATGAATCCTTACTGATCACAAGTGCGAGGCAGTTCGGGTCCGACAGTTTTATTATATCGCCCTGTTTTACCATATCTCGTCACCTACGGGTTCACCCCAGTCAAATTCCTCTGAGATGATAAACGGCTTCCCTGATTCTTCTATATATTGTTCCAAAGTCTTATGTCTGAACCTGAATCCGCTTTTTAACAGTTCTTTGATCTGTTCATCTGTTATTGATTCCATAGTCTTCATATCCAACTCCTTTATTTTGTCATAATATGCTCCGAGTCTATCGCGCGAGGAACTTTCAAGGTTATGTTCTGTAAAAAGATCCCCGACCTGAAGACCAAAATAGCTGCTTAACTTTTCTATGCGATCGGTTCCGGGGAGAGTTCTTCCGTTGATCCAATCGCAGAATGTAGTATATTTGATCCCGATATCTTTGCATACTTCCTTTCGGGATTTATTATTTTCATTGATCAGGCGTTCAAGATTGGCTGCGAAAACGGCCTTGATGTCATGGCTTTTGGCAGTTGATACCATTTGTAATGCCTCCTACGATATTTTCGTATCATTGTACGATATTATCGTATTTCTGTCAATATGACAAGGGACCCGTCCCCTAATGTGACAGCGTACCGGGTACGCTGTCACAGTCACACTTGACAAAAGACAAACAGAGTGTATATAATGAGTATATACAATAATTATTGTAAAGATGGGCGAAGTGCACATCGTCTCATCGGAAAAGGAAATTTATGGATATCATTATAAGCAATACCTCGGAGGCTCCGATCTACGAGCAGATCAAGGAGCAGGTAAAGAGCCAGATAATGACAGGGGAACTTGCTGCAGGGGACGTTCTTCCGTCAATGCGTGTCCTGGCGAAGGAATTAAAGATCAGTGTGATCACAACAAAGAGAGCATACGAGGATCTGGAGCGCGACGGTTTTATCGAAACGGTCGTCGGAAAAGGAAGCTTCGTAAAAGGCGTTAACAACGAGATAATGAAGGAAAGCATGCTCTTTGCCATAGAGGAAGCACTTGAAAAGGCGGTAGACAAGGCCGTTTTAGGAAAGGTCAGCCTGGGTGAAATGGAAGAGATGCTTGAGATCATATACGAGGAAAAGAAAAATGGATGATGTTAAAAATGTGATCGAACTTAAAAACGTGACCAAAGATTACGGCGATTTTAAACTGGATGATGTTTCATTTACCGTACCCGAAGGGAGCGTCTGCGGGTTTATCGGCCAGAACGGAGCCGGAAAGACTACAACGATCAACCTGATACTCGATATAATCAAAAGAGACTCGGGAGAGATAAAGGTCTTTGATACGATCGTTGATAAAGACAGCGCATCACTAAGGGAAGATATCGGTGTGGTATTTGATGAGATGGGCTTTCACGAATTCATGACAGGGAAAGACATCAACATCATGATGAAGAACATATATAAAAACTGGGATGAAGAAGCCTTCTTTTCATATCTGAAAAAGTTTTCCCTTCCGTCGAAGAAAAAGTGCGGATCATTCTCAAGAGGAATGAGGATGAAGCTTCAGATCGCTACCGCTTTATCCCATAACGCAAAGCTTCTTATCATGGATGAGCCCACAAGCGGCCTTGATCCTATAGTCAGAAATGAGATGCTCGATATCTTCCGCGAATTCGTTGTTAATGAGGAGCACACGATATTACTGTCTTCACATATCACCGGAGACCTTGAAAAACTGGCTGATGAGGTTATATTCATCGACGGCGGCAGGATCGTTCTTGCCGGGAACAAGGATGAGATCCTTGAAAAACACGGGATCCTTAAATGTAAAAAAGAAGAGCTTGAAATGATAAGCGATTCTCTGATCGTTCACTCGGAGTGCAGCAGTTTTGGCGCCGAGGTGCTTGTAAACGACAGGAAGGCCGCAGCAAGACTCTACCCCGATATGGTGATAGAGCCTGCGCTTCTTGAGCAGATCATGGTTCATTATGTAAGTGCGCGGAGGTGATATCATGAAAGGTCTTATCATAAAAGATATCATGTGCTTAAGAAAGCAGCTTATCACTTTTATCTATGTTTTGATAGCCGTATCGGTCATTTCCGTCATGTATGTGTTAAGTGCAAGATACGGAAATCTTGCGCTTGCAGGACGAGAGATGGCTAAGACCGGCCAGGCATCCGATCTGGATATAAAAAACATCGCATCATTGTCTTTGGTCTTATTCATGCTCCTTCCCATTGCAGTAATAGGCGATATGGTAAATGTGTTTCTGGAGGACGGAAAGGCCGGCTTTAACAAAATTGTCGGTTCATTTCCGGTACCTGTAAAAAAGCGTCTCTTATCGAAGTATATTTCAATATATGCACTCTTTCTTATCGGCGTCGTGGTCGATCTTGTTCTGGCACTTTTCCTCTCGGCGATCACCGATCTTATGACATTTTGGGAATTAACGGGTGTCATTATTTCAGCCGCGTCTGTTATGAGTATCTACAGTGCGCTCGTGATCTTTTTCTGCATTATATTGGGATATGGGAAGGAACCGTATGCACAGTTTTTATCGCTCTTTTCAATGATGAGTGTGACTGTGCTAGTAAATTTTAATACCGCAAAAAAGTATTTTATATTTATCATGACTGATAATGAAAGTATATTAAACGGGCTCTCACGCTGGAGCGCTTTGGACCTTATAAAAAACAGATCCTGGCTGCTGTTACTTATTGCAGTTGTCGTGAGCATATCCTCGTATGCGGCTTCGTTGTTCGTGGCAGAGAGAAAGCGGGGTGTCGTCTGATGGCGGGATTATTATATAAAGATTTTGTTTCGATCAATGGTAAGAGGCTTGTCATTACGATCTTTATACTTACGGTCGCATTAACTTTTCTTAGGCTCCTTTTCCCGGGGACGGAAGAGCTGGACGGATTCATGATTACAAATGACAACGGTGATACAGCCAATATGATCGATACGTTTTTCTTTTTTGGAGAGTTTTATATCATATGGGGTGGCATGTTTTTTATGATCACTACTTGTGCGAGGATAATTGAATTTGATGAAAAGAGCAAGCTGCGCGGATACTTATCTGCGATGCCGTTTGAGAAAAAGACATATGTTGCCTCGAAATATGTATTTATGGGGATAATGGCCTATGCTGTTTTTTCTCTGTACATGATATGGCATATCATCATCGTATCAAATATGGGGAAGAATTTTAATGCTGATTTTTCAAATATGATCCTCAGCTTTTCGATCCCGTTCATGTGCCTTATTCTTTTTATCATTTCCTTTGATCTGCCGATGTTTCTTCTTATCGGAAAACAAAAGACGATCATGGTAAGGATATCGATCGCCCTGATCATCGTCATGATCGTGTTCTGGATGTTGCTGTTCGGGGATCTTGAAAAGTTTTCCAAAATAGATATCGAGAAGATCATGAATTGGATCGACGGACATGCTTTTGAACTTGTCCTGATATCTGTTTTATCTCCGATCATAACGCTTGCCGAATATTACCTGTCCTATAGGATAGCCGCGTACTTATACGAAAGGAGGGAGGCGGACCATGACTGATGAAGCAGAAGATAAAAAAATGAACCCGGACGTAAGGCGGCTTTTGATCTATCTCGTACTTTCGTTTACACTTACCTTCCTCTGGTTTTTTGCAGTAATTCCGAAAGGACAGACCTGGGATGATATGACTCCTGAAATGCAGAGCTTTGTGGCCCTCGGAATGCTCTTTCCATTTATATCACACATTCTTACGAGATGGATCACACATGAGGGCTTTGCCATGACCGGTGATGGTTCCATGAGAATGGGGATATCTTTTAAAGATAGAAAATGGATATTTTTTGTCCTTGCTCTGATCCTTCCCTGGATATATATGGAGAGTGCAAATATCATAAGCCTTATCATTGCGCCGCAGTGCTTTGATCCCGAGTATTATGTATCTTTGGATATAGATAAAAGATTGATCATGATATTGCCGTTAAATGCAATGGTATCGGGAACTTTGGTCTCGGTCGCTGCCCTCGGAGAAGAAGGAGGATGGCGCGGCTACATGATGCCGAAGCTTGTTAAAATAATGGGAAGAGGAAAAGCACTTTTACTCGGCGGCATAATCTGGGGACTCTGGCATGCGCCGCTTACATGTATAGGGCATAATTTCGGAACCGATTATCCGGGCTTTCCTTTTGTGGGAATTATTAAGATGTGCATTTTTTGTACGCTCATGGGGATCATTCTTACATTTCTGACAGAAAAGAGCGGCTCTGTATGGCCGGCGGTATTTATGCATGCCGTAAATAATAACTCGCCGAGTATACTTAA
>DMCJ01000220.1 GCA_003446735.1 Lachnospiraceae bacterium
AATGCCACGATCGACAGCATTCCCGATTCCGTTCAGGCAATACTTATAAAGAGCGGGAAAACGCTTACCGTAAACGGGGATGTTACCTTAAAGGATAAATACCTTGAGATAGAGGAAGGAGGTATCCTTAATGTAAAGGGTAATATGAGCGTGTACGGTGACAGAGTTCCGGGTTCTTATAATGCCGGGATGTACGGGCAGGAGCAGATTAAGGCCTGGCAGGAGCTTCCGTCATGGGGCAGGGATCAGTACGGTGTGTTTACCAGAGGACGCGAAGGCAAAAGGGTAAAGATAAACATAGACGGGAATCTCTCGGTAGGAGATCATTATAACGGGATAAACGGTGCCAATACCGACCTTTATGTCGGAGGAAACGTCATATGTACAGATGATGCATTTATTACCATCGGCCATTATCAGGACGGCGATCAGGGAAGTACCATGACCGTTAAAGGAAGTGTACTCTGGAATGTAAGTAAGTCGCCGAGCAGGCTCTATGTTAACGGCGAGGATCCCCGCTGCATGACGGTCTACGGTGATATAATTGACAGCACATACAGGACCGAAGAGGAGCACGGCGAGCTGATCTTTGACAATCTTTATCTTCCGACTCCCGGTTCGATGTGCATAAACGGTTATGCAAGGTACACACTTGAACTTGAAGGCCCATTAAGCATGTATGCCATTTATCCGGATCATATATATAAATATGTGGATAACCCTGTAATTGAAAAACAGGCGGCATTTGACCCTGATATTGGAATAAAGATGTTTGTAATAAGGATGTATGCGGAAGTCCTTGACAGGATGCCCGATAAGGCCGGTCTTGATGACTGGACCGGAAGTCTTAAGAATAAAACCAAAAACGGAGCGGATATCGCGCAGGGATTCATAATGAGTGATGAGTTCCTTTTAAACAGCGATCTTACTGCTGATGAATATGTAAGACTGCTTTACAAAGTATTCTTTGACAGGGAACCTTCCGATGATGAAGTCGCAGGCTGGAAAAGGCAGATGATGCTGGAGGATAAGAGCCGAAAGTATGTGCTCGCAGGTTTTGTAAATTCAGCGGAATTTGAAAATCTCTGTAAAAGGTACGGTATCGAGTCGGGCCATATGGAAGCCTCACTGCCCGTGCAGATCGAGGTATCAAAAATGAAAGTTGATGCTTCCGGAGTAGACCGCAGTGCGATAGAAGACTATGTTGACAGATTCTATTTACAGCTTTTGGGAAGACCGGCCGAATGGGAAGGAAAGAATTACTGGGTCAACAATATACTTTCCGGGGAACAGTATGATGCCGCTTCGGCGATAAAAGTCGGGATAATCGAGTCAGTGGAATTCAGGAACAGAGACATCTCCGATCAGGAATTCTTAAGATGTGCTTATTACGGTTTCTTTGACAGGGAACCCGATGATGCAGGATATTTATACTGGCTCAGGAATCTGGCAGAAGGATCTTATACCAAGTCGAGCGTTATAGAAGTGGGATTCGGAAGATCGGAAGAATTCAGCAATCTGCTTAAAAGGGTAGGATTTATCATAAAGTAAAGAGGAAGATCGTAAGGAAGATCACCGGTAAAGAGGAGAGTATATGGAATATGCATATGTGTTGATCATGTTCATATTTTCGGCATTATTATTCTTATATTCATTTATCGTCGGGGCAGGAAGATTTGAACTGATACCCCGTGGCTATGCTGCTAAAACGAATGATAAAAAAGAATATGCACGGCGGTTCGGAAAGGTCCTTCGTATCGTTGCCTTATCGCCTGTGATAAGCGGAGTGATCTTCCTTATCTGCGCTCTTTTTACGGATAACGGCGATATACTCGTACTTGCGGCTGTGATCAGCCTTATCGTGTCATTCATGATCACTCTGGGAATTGGCGCGGGCCTTATGTATAAAGATGATCCGGACAGATCCGGTGATCAGCCCAAGGAATTATAAGGGAGTAAGTCCATAGGTAATAATGCTTGACAACTGTTTTTTTTTTTTATAATGGATTGCTGATGTGATGGTTTAAAGTTAGCTTACATGCCGTAAGCAAGGAGGAAAGAAATGAAAAACAAACTTGCAGCAAGATTAACCTCGCTTTTAGCAGTCACTGTTATGACAGGATCATTACTTACAGGGTGCGGAGCAAAGCCTGATGAGGCAAATAGCGAGGAACCGGCCGCGGAAGTGACAGAAGAAGCGCCCAAAGCCGATGAAGAGGGCGAAGTTCCCGGAGCACCTTATTTTACAAAGGGTGTATATAAGAGCTATGCGGACGGAGCGACCGATCCCGATCCCTACTTCTACGTATTTGACAGTGAATCCGCCGGTCATACCGATGACGGCAATACCGGGACAGGACTTCCTTTTGATGCAGAGCAGAAGGACGGAAGCGTTTCCTTTACTTTTGGCGGAGAGGGTGAGTCAAAGACCGTATTTACCGTTACTGATGTAAAAGACGGACTTATAACCGGATATTTTGATGATGATAAGGATCTCGTAATGATCTTTGAACTGCTTGACGGCGAGGATCCCGCAACTTTCAGTGCACAGAATTTTGTTAACGGTCCCGAGAACAGCGTTTATAACGATGCAAACGGATGGAGCGTTAAATACAATGCTGATGTGTTTGAAGTAAATCAGGAAAACGGAAGCGTATCCTTTGTTTATACCGGAGAGTCTGCAGGAACGAATATGATCACCGTTACCTATACGGTTGACAACAAGGGCGAGGCTGCCATAAAGGAGCTTGGAGAGTCCTGGGGTAAAGACACCGAGTTTCATGATGGACCCTTCCCCGGTGCTGAAGATGTAACAGGTTACTGGGCTACACTTACTTCTTCCGGAGATGATTCTGGATTATGCATGACCGCAGTGGGAAGAGATTATATGGAAGGTGCGCTCATATTTGAAATGACCGAGCATCAGAGCGGTGATGATGAGCTTGATATGGGAGTATCCGATCAGCTTTCGGCGATCATTGATTCCCTTACATTTGAGACATACGAAGATTCCGAAGACGGAGACGGGGAAGCTTTATCTCCCATTGAAAAGGATATGGAAACATACAAGGAAGTTATCGACGGCCTTAAAGAAGGAACCTATTATGCATTTGCCGATATGGATAAAGATTTTGATGCACTTCTTGTTGCTGACGCAGATCTTGTCTATGAGGATGAAGACGGCAATATGACAGCCAGTGAGGCAAAGGTTTACGGACTTGATAAGGACGGAAAGGTAAAGGAATACGGCGAAGTTAAAGGAGGCGGAACCGCTACACCTTTGGCATGTGCCGATTCCACTTTATTCTACGGCGGACGCGATTATATGAACAAGGTTCATATCGATGAAGCTAAGTCCGAGATGGTCGTTGAAGAGGGCGAGTTCTTTGACGAATATGAAAAAGCAGTTCACGTGGTATTTACCGCAAAATGATGAAGCGGTTTTAAAACAGTGAAAACAAGGCGGCCCGGCAAGTTACGGACCGCTTTTTTAT
>DMCJ01000012.1 GCA_003446735.1 Lachnospiraceae bacterium
TTGTTCTGTATTGTTATTCTGTCGTTTGTTTATTCCACCCGTTATTCTGCCTGTTAATCCGCCTTTGCCATGCCTGTTATTCCGCCTTTGCCATGCCTGTTAATCCGCCTTTACCATGTCTGCGCTTTCACCGCTCTTTTTACCGATCAGCATGACGATCCCGATAAGGAGGGCGGCCTGCAATATGATCGCAATAACCGGCGTATTCATAAATCCCGCGATAAGATATCCTGCCGCACATACCGCAGCAACACTCGTTGCATAGGGAAGCTGAGTCTCCACATGGCGGATGTGTTTGCAGTCAGCTCCCGTAGATGCAAGTATAGTCGTATCCGATATCGGAGAACAGTGATCGCCGTAAACAGAGCCTGCAAGCGTTGCTCCAAGCGCCGGTATAAGAAGATATCCTGCTCCGTCCGTCTCGCATATGAGTGTTATCATCGGGATAAGCATACCGAATGTTCCCCAGCTCGTTCCCATCGAAAAGCTCATGATCGCCGCTATCACAAAGATGATAAAGGGCAGAAATCCCAATGGAAGTGAAGTATTTTCAACAAATCCCGAAATAAAAATTCCCGTTCCTATAAGCTCGCGGCAGACGCCCCCTAAGCTCCAGGATAAGATAAGTATCAGCATGGGCGGAACTATGCTTCCTATCCCGCCTACGATGCATTCGATAAATTCCTTCGGCTTTAATATCTTTCTCGGAATGTATAAAAGCATCGCCGTTAAAAGCCCCGCAAATGCTCCGAGTGAAAGTCCCGCCGCAGGATTATAACCTATCGCTTCCGAAAAGCTGACGCCCTCAAAAAATCCGCCCACATAGGCCATGCCCATGATCGCACATATTATAAGGACTACGATCGGAAGGATTAGATCGATGACTTTGCCGTTTTTTTCGCCGTCATTTTCGCCCGCTTGCGGTGCTTCTGCCGGGCTCTTTGCTTTGTCTGCCTTGCTTTCTGCCATAGCTTCTTCCTGGCTATCAGGCGTCTTAGTTCCGGCTATACGCGCCTCTTCTTCGGCTTTTTTCATCGGCCCGAAATCGCGCCCCGTTACACTTATCAAAAATACCATGAGTATCGTCATAAGTGCATAGAAGTTATAAGGTATCGTAGATAGAAATACATTAAATCCGTTTTCTTTACTTACTTCGCTCGCAACCGCAACGGCCCAGCTTGAAACAGGCGCGATGATGCACACGGGCGCTGCCGTTGCATCTATGATATAAGCAAGCTTTTCTCTTGATATCTTAAGCCTGTCTGTTATCGGCCTCATTACCGTTCCGATCGTCAGACAGTTAAATCCGTCATCTATGAATATAAGAACGCCAAGTAGTGATGTGGCAAGTGATGCGGCCCTTTTACTCTTTAATTTCTTTCCGGCCCATCTTCCGTACGCCCTGCTTCCTCCGGACTTTGAGACGAGTGAGACCACGGCCCATAAAAGCGCCAAAAAGATTATCATATAGGAATTATCCGAAATCTTGCTGCTCATCATGTCAAACGTCAGCGAAGCGGCATAAAAGATGTTTTCGCCTGCATGAAACGTGTATATGAGCATTCCGGATACGATGCCGACAAAAAGCGATGAATACACTTCTTTTGTAATAAGTGCAAGCGCTATGGCGATAAGCGGCGGCAATATCGAAAGCCAGCCCGTCTCAATCATAGTAAATTCCATTTCATTCTCCCTTTTTCTTTAAAATGGGCCTTGCGATATGCACGTTGAAAAACTCGATGAGCGGTCCCATGAAAAATGCTGTTATGATCGTTCCTATCCCGGCTATCGTGGGGATCTGCGATATCTTTCCGCCCGATAATATAAACAAAAGACATCCGAGCACAACACAGACGAGATCCGTTATTATCCTTACATACTGGAATTTACCCTTTTTCCATGTATTTACGATGATAAGAGCTACGGCATCGTAAGTTGATACACCAAGGTCGGCTGTCATGTAAAACGCAGAACCAAAGCATATGATAACGACTCCGACGATAAGACATATAACTCTGACTACTATCGAAGGATCGACTATCACAGTCTGTAAGAACTCATAGGTAAACTGGGTTATATACCCGAGCAGGAACAGATTTATAAATGTCGCGATACCGATGTAGTGCCTGTCAAATACGAGCGCAAACAAGAGCATCACCGCGTTTGTTATGACATAGAGCGTTCCGAAGCTTATCGGAACTATCGCATCAAGTCCTGCCATAAACGACTGGAACGGATCTACTCCGAGCGCTGCGATCTTGAATATCCCGACACTTATCGCGCATATGATAACGCCGAATAATGACATACCAATACGTTTTCCTAAATTCTCTCTTTTCATGTCCTCCTCATCCTTTGAACTGCTTTGTAAATTCTTAAAGTACCTTTTGTAATATTATATTTTGCACAACATACTTTGTCAAGTTATATTTTCAGGCTTCTTTATGACGCTTCTTATAATCCTCCTGGATAGGCGCAAGGAGCGCATCTTTATCAAACGCTTCTTCCATTGCCTTAGCGCTTTTCGAAATCCTTGCGCAGCTTACCATCTTGGACATCACATCGAAATGAAGCCTTGTCCCTACACCGTCGCATTCATATCTTACAGCTCTGTTAGCCGAGATCCCGATATTTCCGGCCACGCTTACAGCATCGATATTTGCGCCAAGGAACACGAATTCCCAATGCTTTTTGTCCTTCTTCTTTTCCACCATCTTCTTCACCTTCCCATAGGAATACTTCTTACTCGCATTCTCCATTCCGTCGGTGGTGATGATAAACAGCGTCTTTTCGGGCCTCTCCTCCTCGGGCATCTCCTTCTGGACTTTTCCGATATGATGGATCGTCTCTCCCACAGCATCAAGTAACGCCGTGCAGCCCCTGACAAAATATTCGTTTTCAGTGATCTTCTCTACTTCCTTAAGATCTTTCCTGTCATGAAGGACTTCGATCGCATCATCAAAAAGCACCGTGGTGATAAGGGCCTGTCCCTCCTGTTGTTTCTGCTTTTCGATCATCGAGTTATATCCCCCGATCGTGTCCTTTTCAAGTCCCGACATAGAGCCGCTTCGATCTAAGATAAATACTACCTCTGTCAAACCTTTTTTCATAATGCTTACCTCTCTTTCCTGATTTTAACGTTTGTTTTTTGCCTCTTAGCTTCGGCGTCTGCCTGTTGGCGTCTGCCTGTTGGCGTCTGCCTTAGCCTGTGTCTGTTCTTTAAGGTAAGTATATGAAAATTATTAAACCCTATGGTCGCTTTAAAAGCGACATTTTCTATTCTCCGAGTAAGGGCTGATCATGCTTAAAAAGTGCGAGATTTATCGTATATGTATCGTAGACTTCCTGACCTATGAAATATTCTATGATAAGATCGAACCTGCTGCTCGGGGAGAGCGCATATCCCGCCCTTCCTAAAAGGTCCTTCGTCTCATCGAGATTAAGTTTAAGCGCGAGCGCAAATGCGACGGCCGTGATCTTTTTGGGCTGGTAAGAAGCATTACTCCTTATCTTCGAAAAGAGTTTCCTGTCGACATTTGCCCGCTTATAAACTTCCGTATCGGTATAGCCTTTTTCATCTATCAGCCTGAAAAGGCTCTCCTGCCATGTCTCCCCTACATGCGACATAAGCTCTTCGAGCGTGCGGCCGGGCGCTTTCTTAGGTTCGCTTATTGCCATAGCCTCACTCATTGCCATAGACGCGGCCGTTTCTTCAAACACAGCCATTTCCTTTGCCGCGCTGTCTTCTTTAAGGGCGGCCATCTCCTCAGGAGCGCTGTCTTCTTTAAAGGCGGACATCTCCTCAGGCGCGCTCATTGACATAGCGGCGCCCATCGGAGGCATAAATGGATCGGCTTTAAAAAGCCCTCTCTTCTTTTTTCTGTCTTGCGATTTTCTTTCTATAGGCTTTCTTTCTTCAGGCTTCCTTTTTTCTCGAGCTTTTATGATGCCGGATGCTTTTATGGCGCCGGATAAATGTGCACTAAAAGATCCGTTCTCTAAAGGAAGGCCATACTCATCTGTTCTATGTTCATCTATCCTATGTTCATCTATCCTATGTTCATCTATCCTATGTTCATCTATCCTATGTTCATCTATCCTGTACTCATCTTCAAGAGCCTCGGAAACGTAATTATCGTCGATAAATGCATCAACGCCCGTAAATATCTTATCCGAGAGCACAAACGAAGCTTCATCAAAGACAACGAGGCTTATATCCATATCGTTTTTCGTTAAGAATTCCGCAAAGACTGAAACTGCGATCTGAAGCGCATCAGCCTTTGGAAAGCCGTACACCCCGGTCGCGATCAGAGGAAATGCTATGCTGTTACAGTTAAGCTCCTTTGCCAGTTTAAGACTGTTTTCATAGCAGCTTCTTACAGCTTCTTTTTCGCCATGATCGCCGCCTTCCCAGGCAGGCCCTACCGTGTGAATGATATAGCGTGCATTTAAATTAAAAGCAGGCGTCGCCGCTGCCTGCCCTGTCTGGATCTTTCCTATCTTCTGCCTTTCCTTAAGAAGCTCGCCTGCTCCCGCAGCCGTATATATCGCATGATCCGTTCCGCCGGCATAGATCGGCTCGGGATTAGCGGTATTAACTATGGCATCCGCGCTTATTTTCGTAATATCATTTCTTATGATCTTAAACGGCATGATATATCTCCCTGTTTATTTTATGACCCTTTCAACACTTTCTTTATTTTTTCCATTATCCTTCGGAAAATCGCTTATTTCCACGGTCTTGCTTTACCAATCCAGCCATTTTCATTCCAATACTTAAAATCTGTATATTCAGGGTTCTGTTTACCAAGACTTGTCTGCAGCATCCTGACGGCATAAAACTTTGCCTTAACCACAACACCTGTGTGGCCCGGTCTACTATAATCGATGGCCCGCATTTTCTGTGCAATACTGTCCAGCTTCTTTTTGAAGGATGCTTTCCTCTTGTCCTCGATCTTGTCCCAGTCAATTTCAGACATCAGCTTAAAACTTACAACTTTGATGGTCGAGATGCCCCACCAGGAAAGGCTGTCTTTAATATCCTTTGCTGCGGATTTCCCACCTGCTCCCAGGCACTGTGTGATTATCACCGCACGTTTCCCGAACATTTCCTTTGCCGGGCGGTGAGGCATCCATCTGTAACCGAAATGGTCAAGCATAGCCTTCATTGCGCCGGTTGCATGGAAAACATATGCAGGTGATGTAAAAACAAGCAGATCAGCTTCAAGCATTGACTTCTCGATCTTCTGAACCTTTTCGGAGTCCTTGCAACGAATCTGATTATTCCTGAAACACGCAGTACATCCCATACAGAAACCCGGGCCATCTCCCGGAAGATAATATTCCGTAATTTCCGAATCGTCTCTGAACTGCTCTAAAAAGATTTCCTTCATTCTGTATGTAACACCGCGTTTTTCGGTCCCATTTATAACCGCAATCTTCATGTTCCTGTTCCTCCAAATAATCTGTTATGCCTGAATATTTTCCGATTTTATGTTCCAACGTTCA
>DMCJ01000232.1:0-3416 GCA_003446735.1 Lachnospiraceae bacterium
TCAAAGGAAACATTATTTACGACCTTATCCGGCATCTCGCGGTCATGAAATTCTATCGTAAGATCATCGACCTTAAGCAGCGGCATGACTTCATCCGGTTCTTTTTCTGATCCGTCATCTTTTTTGGCGATCGCACCTGCCTTTTGCGGCTCACCGCTTTTTATGCCCTTTTCCTTTTTGTAATCTTCTACCATCTTTTCTATTGATTCTCTTTTTAAAGGATAATCAAATTCCTTTATTATCCTGTCGGTATCATAACCTAAGTCCACAAGATGTCTTATGGCACCGCCGTAGGCGAAATCCCTCGTAAAATTACCGAGAGCTTCCTTAAAATATTCGCCCTTTTCTTTAGTTATGTAAACCTCATTATCTTCGTTCATATGATATCCTATTTTTCACTCATACCGTCACTAAGGAGTCCTAAACCGAGTATCATGATGACCATGATAAGCCCCGGGAAGATCGCAAATGTCGGAGCTTTGAAAAGATAAGTCTGGGCTTCGGATAACATCGCCCCCAGGCTTGCATCGGGAGGCTGGACGCCGATACCTAAGTATGATAATCCGGCTTCCGCGATCACCGCATTATTAAATCCTATGATTATGCTCGATAAAAGCACGGGAACTATATTGGGAAGTATATGGATGAACATTATCCTTAAATGTCCCGCGCCCATTATCCTGGCATTTAATACATAATCCATATTCTTCTGCTTTAAAAATTCCGATCTTACTATCCTTGAAAAGCTCGGTATAAAAGCGATGCCGAGGGCGACTATGACCTGGTATTTTCCCGATCCTATAAGACATATGACAACAAGTGCGAGGAAGATGCTCGGGAATGCAAATATCGCATCTATTATCCTCATTAAGACTTCATCCAAAAGGCCGCCGAAATATCCGCAGAAGCCTCCAATGATAATGCCTGCGACCGTACCGATAAATACCGTTCCAATAGCTACGGTAAAAGTATTTCCGACTCCGGTAAGGACCCTTGAAAAGATATCCCTTCCGAACTGATCGCATCCGAAGATATGCTTAAATGAAGATGAAGCGAATTTTAATGTTCCGTCCATCTTGTTAGGATCATAAGGCGTACCCAAAAAGCCCCATAAGACAAGGACTAATGTAAAGATCGAAAGCGCGGCTCCGAGTATGAAGTTTAAGTTTTTTCTTTTCTTCTTCATACCTATTTCCTCATCCTCGGATCTACTATCTTATATAATATATCCACCAGGAAATTAACCGTCACGACTAAAAACGCGATCAGCATTATAACGGCTTCCACCACGGGATAATCTCTGTTTGATATTGAAGTAAGCAGTATCCTTCCAAGTCCGGGTATATTAAACACCTGCTCTATTATTATGCTGCCCGCAACCATATCGGAAAGCGCCATCCCAAGGAAGGTTATAACGGGAATGATCGCATTTTTTAAAACATGCTTGTATAAAACCGCAGTCGTTGAGTTACCTCTGCTGTAAGCCGTCCTTACATAATCCTTATCGGCCTCTTCGAGGATCGAAGTCTTTAAAAGCTTTATCGTCATCGCTATCTTCGGAAGTGCGACCGCTATCGCAGGAAATATCATATACGAGATAAACTTGAAAAAGTCTCTGTCCATCGACACAAAACCTCCGGGGACAAAGAGATGAAGCGTCACGCCGAAGATAAATGTGATAAGGATTCCAGAGAAAAACGGCGGTATCGCCATGATGAACTGATCAAAGACCGTAAAGAAAGTATCAGCCTTTCCCCCCTTATGCTTAGCAACAAAAACACCGAGGGGAATGGATATAAGAACGATCATGATAAAAGCCATGATCACTAAGGTCACGGTTATGGATAATTTTCCTGAAAGCATGGCGGAAACGGGCCTTCTGTAATTATATGAAATACCCATATCGCCGCGGATAAAAGAGAAAAGCCACGAAAAATACCGCACTAAAAAAGGGCGGTCAAGTCCGAACTCGCTTCGAAGTGCCGCAAGACTCTCGGGAGTCGCATGGGTTCCGAGCATACTTAATGCCGCATCTCCCGGTATCAGTTCAAATGCCAGAAAGACAAAGAACGATACCAGAAGAAGCGTTAAGATCATTGATAAAAGTTTTTTAAGAACACTTTTATATATAGTCACTTTACTTTACGTACAGCTTTGAAAGATCCTGTACATAGATCGGGTAGAATTCATAGCCGCCGTACTTTTTGTTGATGGCTACAAATGAAGCCATATCCTGGATATATACGTTTGCAGCCTCGTTTGTAAGTATCTTCTCGCACTCTTTAAAACTTTCGGTGCGCATCTTGTCATCCGAGGTCGCAAGAGCTTTGTTATATGCCTCGTCATATTCGGGACTGTTAAAGTTTATAAAGTTATTATGTGCGCCTGATTCGAAACGGGAAAGAAGCGCCGACGCTGTCATCGAAGGAGCATCCACACCTATAACGGTGGACTCGAACTTCCTGTCGGTATAAACGTCGCTGAGCCATGTATCCCATTCAACAAGCTTGATCTTTGCATCGATACCGATCTTCTTATACTGATCGCTTAATACCTGGGCAGTATCTACGTGGGGCTGGTAGTTCGAAGGAACGGTTATCGTAAATGAGAATCCGTTAGGATAACCCGCCTCGGCAAGAAGCTCCTTTGCCTTATCTTCATCATAAGGATAAACATCATTTAATTCTTCCATATAGTATTTTCCGAATGCCGGGAACATGGACGAAGAAATGATGGTTCCCTTTCCGTCAAATGCAAGGTCAAGTACGCCCTGTCTGTCGGTAGCATAGCAAAGTGCCTGACGTACCTTGGGATCGTTAAAGGGCTCAACATCATTATTTAAGTAAAGCGCCTGAACTAAGTTCATCGTGCCTTCATATACATCAAAATCATCACTCAGCTGATCGACCTGAGCCGTTGTAAGTCGGGCAAAGAAATCAATAGAACCGCCGTTTAAGTTGGTAACTATCGTATCACCGTCTGCGATTATCTTTATAGTCACGTTGGTGATATTTGCGGGAGTACCCCAGTAATCATCATTTTTAACAAGGACGATCTCTTCCTGAGGAGTCCAGGATACGAACTTATAAGGGCCCGTACCGATGACGTTCTTGGAAGGATCCTCATTCTTAGCCGGCATAATGGGCGCAGTTAAGTTAAAGAGGAAATCCGTATCGGCCTCTTTTAATGTGATGGTCAGGGTCTTATCATCGTTTATCTCAATGCTGTCAACATTGGTAAACCATGATGCATAATAACTTGCGATGGAGTCGTCGGCGGCACGTTCAAGAGAGAACTTGACATCTTCCGCCGTTACGGTCGAACCGTCGTGGAATTTAACGTTATCCCTCAAGGTGACGGTGTAGACCTTTCCGTCCTCTGAAGGTGTAACAGCACTTGCAACGGCGGGATTTAAG
>DMCJ01000232.1:3477-6424 GCA_003446735.1 Lachnospiraceae bacterium
GCCGTTCTTGTCTGCTTTAACTAATCCCTCGTATACGTTAAATAAGATCTCCTTTGTTCCCGCCGCTTCGTTTAAATGAGGGTCGAGACTGTCGAGATCCTGAGGGATTCCGATGGTAATGGAAGAACCATCTCCCGTCTTATCACCTCCGCATGCGCAGAGTGCAACAGATAGTGCCAGTAACACCAACGAAAGGATAATTCCTTTGATCGTTTTTTTCATAGTGTCTTCTTCCTTTCAAGTATTCATTTTTTAGACATGCTGTATGATACTATATTTCAGATAAAAATGCAAGCCGGTATCGCGGCGTTTTGCAATTTAGCTTAAACTACTCCCAGGGCAGGGCAACTATCTCAAATGAGTCATATTCCTTAAAGCCGGGAAGCGCATATATCTCAAACTTCTTTTCTGTCCCTCTGTTTAAATTCTCAAGAAGTGATATCTCTCCGCCTACGATCTCGCCCTTTGATTTATATATTACCGTAAGCAGCACCTTTTTGCAGTTTTTCTCGCTGTCATTTTTAATGGTACCGGTAAATTTCCTCGAAAAGTCCTCTGATTCCTCTTTTGCTTCTCTTATCTTAAGATCTCTGGTACTAATCAGGGTTGAATCTGCCTGCTTTTCAAAGCTGTATCTTCCGTTACCTGCCGCAAATGCGACCTTATCGGCGATCTCGCCGTCATAAACGAAACTGCTGCCGTAATAGATCGTATCTTCCGCAGCAATTCCCATAAGAACGACTTCCTCGGTCTTTACGATATTACCGTCCTTATCGGTTGCCACTATGCTTATCCTGGGATAGAGGATCGCATGATCCTTATTGGGATTCTTAAGCCTTACCGCATAATATACATAGATCCCGTCGTCGGACTGATATACTCTGTATCCGGATTCCTCGAGTTCTACATCGGATAAGTTATCCATCTCGGCCATCTCCGCCGAAACGCCCATCTTCGAATAATCGGTTCCCGTAGGGATGATATTCATCATTGCCGGCTCTCCGAGCTCAACTATCTCATAACTTATGACCTTCTTGCCGTCGGTATCTACATGGAATTCCTTTTCCTCAAGGCTCGATGCAAGATAAGCCATTCCTGTCCTTGATTTATCATTATGACTTATGAATGAAAAACCTTTATCTTCCTTTTTTACGCTTGAAGGATCTATATCTCCTGCCCAGTATAAAGTGACATCAGCTCCGTTATTTAAGATCCAGTAGATCTCTATCCTGCCATCGGATATGTAAGCGCCCTGATAACCCTGCTCATTGGCACCGCCTTCATCCTCATAGCTTCCTTCAAGGATCGTAAGATCTACGACACTGTCCTCGTCACTGTTTTCGGATACGACGCTCTTTTCAGCCTCTATATCCTTTATCCTCGTTCCTTCATCTGCCGGCTGTGTATTCCCGCATCCGGAAAGAACGATGACAGATGCCATAAGTGCTAATGATCTTAAAAGGTTTTTCTTCATTTTATGATAATTCCTTTCAGGGTTTCTTTGTGTATTATGTAAACCATTAATCTTCGGTAAATTCAACTAAAACCTGTAATTCGGTAGCCTCGGGATTTAAGCTTATGATAAGCTCCTTTATCATGCTCTCCGCGCTTTCTAATGCGCATTTCTCATATCGCTCGTTTCTTCTTATCGAATCCCTTATCGCATCATTTGCCTTATCCCTCTGCTTTTGCGCAAGATCCACACCCTCTGCCACCGAATCGTCAAAAAGATCGTTCTTTAAGAAAAGATTGTCCATCGTAAGAACGGATAACTGGGAAAGTTCGGGCTTTGGAACTCTTACGGTCACAAACTGCCTTTCGCTGTCGATAAGGTATTCGGCTGCCGACATATCAACGGTATATACTCCCGTTCCGGTCGCATTCTCCCAGCTTGTCACATTTCCGGGATTATCCTCGGCATTCTCAACTACAGCTTCCGTATCATATACCTTTAAGACTTCAAGTCTTGATATCTCGGTCGCCCCGTTAACGTTTATCGCAACTCTGTTGCTCACATGCGTCTTTTCTTCCGACTTTTCGAAACTGATATCATAGATACCCTGATATGTCTCTTCTTTTACTCTCTCCTTGGCTTCCATATAGGCAGCATTTGCAGATGCTTCGCCCTTGGCATAGGCCTTTGAAGAAAGAACACCGCAAAGGATCAGACATATGATGCTTATTATTATCATTCCGATCAGAAGGAATGAAGGTTTCCCTGTTTCTTTATTGGATATGAATGAAAACATCACTGATCACCTCCTTTATCGTTTTCAAGGAGTTCTTTTGTTTTCTTCTCCGTCTCGGCCTTCTTGTCGGCTTCTTCTTTTCTCTTCTTTCTTAAGTCGTTTATATCCATGTCTTCTCCGCCGGCCGTACCGTTATTGGCATCGGCACCGTTTCCAAAGCCCTGCTTTGTTCCGGGATCGGCGACTGTTTCGTTTGACTTATCATTTGATTTACTGTCAGACTCGTCGGAACTGCTGTCAGTATCTGCTGTTTCCTGCTTTGTGCCGCCTGACGAAGATGCATCTTCCTTTTTGCTGTTTTCCTCGGATGCCTTCTTGGTTTCGCTTATCGTAGTCTTAAGCTCGGAATCTCCGATATATTTAACCGTCACCTTTGCATCGTCACCGCAGATCACTCCGGCTAAGGTTGCGACCTGGGAAAGTCCGGCTTTCTTTGCTTCCTCAGTGATATCGGGATTGTTCTTTATGACTTCAAGAGCCTTTTCCTCTATTTTTTCCCTTGAATTCATATAGCCCGTATAGCCGTCTTTAGCGCTTCCGGCTTTACCGCTTTTCGACCATTCGGCCTTCTTCTCGGTAGCCTTTTCATCTATGAAGAGCTCGGACTCGGGAAGAGGGATCTCCATAAGTACCGTTTCGTTTCCGTCTTCGTCCTTTTCTATCGAAAGCTTTACTCCGGTAAGATCCACCGTAAATAC
>DMCJ01000130.1 GCA_003446735.1 Lachnospiraceae bacterium
TCATATATGCTTGCCGTGCTTTCCGGGAGCTCCGAGAAGGAATAGGTCACGTCTTTATCACTGTCATCTATCTGAAGGGTATAGCTTCTGGGCTGTCTTCCTTCTTTTCTGATGGAAATGACAAAGGCACCTTCTTTTTTGGCAAAGCTGGTCGGGATGATCCCCACATAAGAGCCGTTTAAGTAAAGCTCCGATCCCGAAGGCGAATCGACATATACCCTGTGCTCGGAAGGCGATGTCGCGGTCTTTGCGGTATTCGCGCTTATTATCTCTTCTTCCTCGTCGTCATCTTCTCCCTTGGTAAGCTCGACATTCAGATTTGCCATGTCCTGTCCCACCTTAAAATACTGGGTGAGCCCTTTATAGCCCGGGGCTCTGGCGATCATCTGATGAATGCCGTATGTCAGCTCTATCTCTTCGCTGTAATCCTTTTCTTCTCCGTCTATATAAAGCTTCGCACTTCCCGGCGAGATCGTAAAGAAGACTTTACCTGTCTTCTGGATCTGCTCGGTATCAAGCTTTGAAAGATCTACTAACGTTTCCTTATCTCTGTTAACCGCAACTTTTTCGGTTCCCTGAATATTATCCTTACTTATATATAATTCATAATTCCCCTCGGGAACCGTCATGAGCATCTCGGCTTCCACCGGCGCTATAACATTTCCTACCTCTACCCAGCCGTCTATAAAAGGCTCGTGTCCCTGAAGGCGGACATAGCCGTGCCCCTTTTCGACCGTGACCGATTTTATCTCTTTGTCAATTATGTTCAGCTTTATGCGGTCTATGGGGTTTAATTCTTCATATGTTATTATCTTTCCGTCCGATAAAAACGGGATATTTTCATTTACCTTATACTGTTCTTCATCTATAACACCCGTAAATGCGACAAGGTTAAGAGGTGCATCTTCGGTCAGAAGAGAAAGCTCCTCCGAATCGAGCAGTGTCACGCTTTTTACAAGGCGGGAGTCCTTCATGAATGTGACCCTCGCGATATCGCCTTCCTTCAACTGTCCGGCTACGAGTGCTTCTCCGAACCTGTTTTTGACATTGGTAAGGCCGTTATAGCTTAATGAATAGGTCCTTCCGACATCCAGATTATAGAACTGCATCCTGCTCTCTATGGTATTTACGGAAACGACAATGGCCTGCTCATCCATGGAGTCAGCTAAGGAAGTGACATGATCTTCGGGCCTTGACGTTACCTGCTCCTCGACCTTTGATGTGCTTTCGGGCTCTGCCTGAGCAAAAGGATTTGCACAGCCGTAAAGCATCATCATTATAAGGAACACGGCGATCCCCGGATATGCTTTTTTTATTCTTTTACTGATCGACTTCATTTTTTGTGCTTTCGTAATATCTTATTAATTCTTCTTCGGTATTTCTTTTGGGATCCTCTAAAACATAGGATAACATATCCTTTAATATATTTCCAAGCTCGGGGCCGGGCTTTTCACCCAGTCTTATGAGCTTTCTTCCGTCAACTGCCAGATCCTTTAGGGACATGCACTCCTTTTCCGATACTATCTCTTCAAAAAGACGCGCAGTTTCTTCTATAAAAGAAAGCTTTTCTTCCCGTTTATACTCGCTCTGCGCAAGTACATCCGCTTTCATGACCTTAAGTATGTCCGGGAATTCATCGGGACCTGTCTTTGACGCGATCCTTCTTACCGTCTTCTTTTCTGCAGGAAATCTCAGATCGTGATATTTTATCAGATGACAGACTCTGTTTATCGTTTCGTTATCCGATTTTAACCGCCTTAATATATCATGCGCGAGCTTAACCGAGACCTCGGCATGTCCGTGGAAATGATCGATCCCATCTTCATCCGTTGTCTTTGTCTCCGCCTTTCCGAAGTCATGAAAGAGCATCGTAAACCTTAAGACCTTATCATTTTCTATATTTTCCATGGATTTAAGCGTATGCTCACCCACGCTGTAACAATGATGAGGGTTATTCTGCTTAGTCTCCATTATCCTGTCAAATTCCGGAAGTATGACTTTGGATACTCCCATTTCATACAGATCACGGCATCTCTCGGGGTGAGGGGATGTTACAAGCTTCGTAAGCTCACTCAATATCCTTTCCGCGCTTATTAGCTCAAGCTTGGGAGAAAGCTCCCTTATCGCCTCTTTTAAATCTTCATCAAGATCATAATCAAATCTTGCCCCGAATCTTATCGCCCGAAGTATGCGAAGTGCATCCTCACTAAGGCGGTCGTGAGCATTTCCGACGGCTCTTATTATTCCTTTATTAAGATCCTCTATCCCGTCAAACAGATCCACCAGACCTTCTTTATCATTATAAGCCATGGCATTTATCGTAAAATCACGGCGCTTTATATCTTCTTCCAGGCTCTTGGTAAAAGTGACTTTGTCAGGATGACGCCCGTCCGTGTACTTTCCGTCTATACGGTATGTCGTCACCTCATACATATCCTTTCCTTTTAAAACAGTGACCGTTCCGTGCTTTATGCCTGTATCCACGGTGTGGGAAAAGAGTTTCTTTATTTCCAAAGGCTCTGCATTTGTTGTAATATCCCAATCATCAGGAGTCTTTCCCAGAATGCAGTCGCGTACACAGCCTCCGACGGCATATGCTTCATATCCCTCGCGGCTTAATCTGTCTATTATCTTTCTGACATTTTCGGGCAAATCGATTTTCATAGGTATAGTATACCATATTTTGTTAAAAAACCCCATTTTTTCAATAAATATGGGCTGTTTTTCTTAATATCGCCTTGACAAACACCCTAAAAAACATTATAAATAGTATAGACGTTAGAAAGCGTCAGAAAATGATTACTCGTAAGTAGGAGGAGTTCAAAATGAACAAAACAGAATTAGTTGAAGCAATGGCAAAGAAGGCAGACCTTTCTAAGAAGGATGCTGAGAAGGCTTTAAAGGCTTTCACAGATGTTGTAGGAGCTCAGTTAAAGAAGGGTGACAAGATCCAGTTAGTAGGATTTGGTACATTTGAAGTAGTTAAGAGAGCAGCTAGAGAGGGTAGAAATCCTCAGAC
>DMCJ01000132.1 GCA_003446735.1 Lachnospiraceae bacterium
TCATCGCCGCATCAACTGCATAAGTGTCGGATGCATCAAGACCTACAAGGACATCATTTATCGTAGTATTTATATTTTCAACCGCCTTTTGAACACCCTTTCCAAGATAACGGCTCTTATCTCCGTCACGAAGTTCAAGCGCTTCAAATTCTCCTGTCGATGCGCCGCTGGGTGCCGTTCCTCTTCCTACTGTTCCGTCGATAAGATAAACCTCAGCTTCAACAGTGGGATTACCCCTTGAGTCAAGTATTTCTCTGCCGACTACTTTTTCAATTTCCAGATACATTTTTTCTCCTTTCTGACATAAACCATAAAAAAATTTATAAATAATGGGATGAGCTATTATATAGCTTTTGCTGAGTATTCTATTCAAAATAATAGAAGGACCATATGTCTAACTCATCCCACTAGATACCAAAGTCACCGTTTCGCTTTTTTCTCCCTCTGTTGGTTAGTTAATTCTAACCGTCCTGTATTTTTAAACTCCTCATTCTGAGGAGTTATATTATCAAAACAATGTGCATACCCACGCGGCAAGTGCCGATGCCCCGGGAAATATCACGAACAGCTTAAGCAGCTGACTTTTTATATTATACCCGTATTTTCTGCCCGTATATACGCTTTCCACTTCGGGATAATAATACTGAAAGAATTTGTACTTCATTAGCAGGAAATAATCGAAGCATATCATGTCATAGAGCTTATATATCGTAAAGATCGACACGAAGCGTATAAAGAACTGCATGAACGAAAAGCCGCTTCGAAATCCGTCCCAGATAGATATAACGCCTACTCCGAGTATCATAAGAAAGCTGAATATCATCAGGGTCCAGCCTATGACCCTTGCTCCGTAAAACAATTCTTTCTCCCTCGGAAGGACAACTTCCTGGGCCTCCTTGGGTGCGGATGAAAAGAATTTTTTATCCTGAATGAAAGCTATTGCCGATAAGAGCATAAGTGATATCGCCGCACAGAAGACGATCGCCAAAAAAACAGTTAAAAGCATTTATAACGCCTCCCTGGTTAGTTATTTCTAACCAAAGTGTATTATAAATGCTTTTCAGATCAATTTCAAGTATTTTTTATCCGACGGTATTTACAAGGCTGCCTATCTTATCGATACTGCATCTTACAACATCGCCTTTTTTAAGGAATACCGGCGGCTTCATTCCCATTGCAACGCCTCCGGGAGTTCCCGTGGCAATGATCGTACCGGCTTTTAAGGTCATACCCTGCGACAGTTCCGATATGGCCTCTTCAACAGAGGTTATCATGTATTTTGTATTACTCTCCTGCCTTTTTTCATCATTTACATGGCAGGATAAGTTAAGATCGTGTGCATCTCCTATCTCATCGGCCGTAACGATACAGGGACCCATTGGCGTGTACCCGTCAAGGCTTTTCCCCCTGTACCACTGCTGATGCTTAAGCTGTATATTCCTTGCGCTCACATCGTTTATGATCGTATAACCAAGTATATATTCACCCGCCTCATCGACCGATACATTGAGCGCATCTTTTTTAAGGATCACACCGAGTTCCACTTCATAATCAAGACTGTCTACATGATCATATGAAGGTATTATGCCGTCAGGATCATTTGCCCTGTTGACTCTTTTTGAAAAATAAACGGTATCCGCCTTTTTGGTAAAATCGATCACATCGACCGTTTCCTCCATATGATCTCTGTAATTTACGCCAAGGCATACGACATCCTGCTTAGGGACAGGGATGGGGGCTATGATCTTATACCCGTCACTTACCGGATCAGCCTGACCGTTTCCGTTTAAAAATGCCGTGATCTTTGAGCTTAACTCATCGAACCTGCATATAAGCTCATTCATATCTTTTACCTGTATGCCCATGGAATCCAAAGTGACAAGCTTTTTATCCTTAAGCTCAACCGCAACATACTGTTTTTTGTTTACTTCGATAGTATAAAGTCTCATAACTCATTCTCCCATCTTATTTGCATATATAAAATGCGCTTTTGTATGCTCCACCTTTATATTATCCTCAAGGTGGGTGAGCAGATCGGTATAATACTCATTTCCGAATTCATCAAATGTCATATCATTATTTACTCCCTGTTCTTTAGTATCTCTGCCGGCGTAAACTTATCAAGCCTTTTTACCAGTATGGTGTTTATCACAAAATAGAGAGCCAGTATCACGGCGTAAGCCACCACGAAGAAGGATATCGGAGCTTTTACATTAAGACCGCATGTAACATTTGAGATCATAAACGGGAAGATCCTGTTCATTATCTTCTTTGAAAGCGGAAGTACCAAAAGCGCACCTATTGCAATTACATAAAAGTTCCCATCCAGATATAGCTTTCTTATCTCGCCTCTTCGATAGCCAAACACCTTGATAAGCGAGATGTTCTGTGCACTCCTGTCTATCATGACCTTCATCATAAGGTACATTACGATACAGAAAATAACGGTCGATGCAAAGGAAAGAACATATATCATCGGCATCATCAGCGATGTAAATACTTCCGCACCTTTAACGATATCATCTCTTGTCGTAACGCTGTAGAGTCTTCCCGGATCGATGTCAAGTTCCTTATCGGTAAACAGGACATTATAATGATCCTTGGACTCTCCCATCATATCCCTCATCTCATCTATGTCCATAAAGATAAAGAATGATGTAGAATACTGCACTATCTCTTTTACGGTAAATGCGTATTTGAGTTCTTTTTCCTCATCGGTCACGACAAATTCCTCGCCTTCTTTAAGACCGAACTTTTCCGCAAACGAATTTGAAATATAAACATCAGTCTTACTGTCTGAAGGATGAACATCAAAATAAGGATTGTCATCATCGATACCGAGTATGGTCACATCAAAATTATATCCCATCGTCTCTTTTTTGCAAGTATATGCAAATGCTGCCTCGGCTCCCTTGGGAACTTCCTTTTCCGGATATTTTAAGGAATACATGTATTCATACTTTGTATCATCAGCATAATCCACGGCGATGTTCGTACAAAGGATATAGCAGTTTACACCCATCATAAATACGAGGAGCGAAAGGAACATACCGAGTACGACCGCGGTGGTCGAGCGCATTTCCCTTAACATCTGTCTTATGCGAAATGCTGCCGTAAAATTCATTTTGCCCAGATCGACCTTCTTTATATTGCTCTGTTTCTGTTCGTTTCTGATAAGAGAAAGAGCAGGTCGGTTTAACTTATTTCCTATCACAAGGACATTTACTATGATCGCCATAAGAGGCGGACATACAAGCGAGTATACCCAGAGATACATAGGAACATTAAATTCAAATTCCGGGATCGAGAAATAAGCATATGAACTCTCGGCTATCATCGGCGCCATTATTCCGGTCGATGCGACGAGCACTCCTATAAGCCCCGCTATAAATGTGACAACGACGGGAAGCGAAATATAATGGAGCATCAGGTCGTTTTTGGTAACACCCATCGAATAAAGTGTTCCTATTATGCTGCTCTCGCTTTCGATCGAATGAACGACAAAGACGGAAATAACATAAGCAAGAAGTATGAATACTATGACTCCGGCTATGATACCGACATCGATATCAACGATCTTGTCGTTTTTGGTCGCAAATATCCTCGGATTATCCGCTCTCTTTAAAAAGGATGTAAGATTTGAGAGCTCAAAGTCAAACTCTTCAAGCGCATCATTTACCGCTTCATCAAGATCCTCTACGCCGTCAGCCATCTCATCCGTACCGTCGTAGAGTTCCTGCGTACCGTCCGTATAATCCTTAAGACCATCTTTATATTCCTTAAGTTCATCAAGCTGATCCCTTACTTCTTTAAGTGAAGCCTTCATCCCGGGAACAGGAACTGTATCTATGAGTTTGCTTAATTTATCTTTATAATTTTCTTCCGTTAGTTCGACCCTTAAGCCGTAGCCTGCGATCGCATCCCCGGTCTGTTTTAAATAAGCATCAAAGAGCTGCTCCGTAGCTTCATTTATATCCTCATTATTATCAGTAAGTTCCTTAAGTCCGTCCCTTACATCTTCGGTCGCATCCTTAAGTTCATCCACCGCATCCGTAAGCTTATCCTTTACTCCCGCGGTGCGGTCCCAGTATTCTTTAAAGAGTTCATCGTTAACTTCTCCGGGCTCGATCTTGATATCCTTTAAATAATCCTTAAGATCCTTATCCGTAACACCTTCGCTTAATTTATAAGCATACTGATATGTTTCGGACCTCTGGGCTTTTCCGGAATTCCTGAATGCCTCATAGGCTTCGTCGGTCATGAACATAAGGCCGAAGGTTTTCGAATTGCACGAAGTATCGGATATCTCCTTAAATGGTCCGTCATAATCGGATACAACTGCAATCCCGGAGATCGTGTAATCTACTCCTGCAACTTCGATCTTATCCCCGGGCTTAAGGTCATGCTCGGCGGCATATCTTTTTTCAATAAGCACTTCTTTTTCTTTTAAGGGAATATCTCCCGAGATAAGATGCGCCTTGTTTATCTTCTTTCGCATCTTAAATATCCTTAAGGTTCCCATGTCCTCATCTTTCATTTCAAAGTCATAGCAGAACTGTTCCTCAAGTTCGATTCCCATGTCTTTGATATGATCTTTGTCCTTTGCCGACAGGGGAACAAAAACTTCAAATTCGCCGTCCTCTAAATTCGTCTCCTCGGCCAGATCGACTGTTCCTCTTGAGAGTGTCTCTCCCGATCCGACGATCGTCACAACGAGAAAGATTCCCATAGCTATGATAAGTCCCAGCATCATATATCTTACAAGATGCTTTTTGAGACTTCTGAAAACTCTTTTTCTTAGTACCTTCTGCATCTTAAAGATCCTCCAAATCCTTTGCCGGTGTCCTTGTTTCGTTTGTATACTGTTTTAAGATCTCTCCGTCCTTTAAATAGATCACCCTGTGGACCATGTTCTTTATCGAATTGTTATGCGTAACAATTAGCATCGTCGTTCCGTATTTTTCATTGATCTTTTCAAGAAGCATGAGAATGTCTCTTGAAGTCTTCGAATCAAGCGCGCCTGTAGGCTCATCGCAAAGGAGCATCTGCGGATTCTTGATAAGAGCTCTGGCAATAGCCGTTCTCTGCTGCTGCCCGCCGGAAAGCTGCGAAGGGAATTTGGAAGCATGCTCCTTAAGGCCTAAGACATCAAGAAGCTCATCCATATCAAGCGGATCCTTCGTAAGATAACGGCAGACCTCTATGTTTTCCCTTACCGTAAGATTCGGTACCAGGTTGTAGAACTGGAATACAAAGCCCAGTGTATCTCTCCTATAATCGGAGAGTTTATCCTTTTTAAGTCCTGCTATCTCAAGTCCGTTTATTTTGCATGATCCCGAATCTATATCATCAAGTCCGCCGATACAGTTAAGCAGTGTGGACTTACCGGAACCCGATGTTCCCTGGATGACACACATTTCTCCTTTCTCGACTCCGACGGAAACGCCTTTTAAAACTTCGACGTAACTGCCTCCCTCTCCGTAACTCTTCTTTAAATCCTTTACTTCTAAATACATCTTATGCCTCCTTGATAGTTATGATGCGTTTTTCTCCTGCGCCTTTTTTCCTGCGCCTTTTTTCCTGCGCCTGCATAACGGTGTTATGTTGTGTGCCGCGCAAAAGACGGGCTTACCCGTCTTAAAAAAATTATGATATTATATCCTTTCGTATGGCTGATAACCAGCCTCCGACCATATAATTAAACATATTCTTCATCTGCCCTGCTGCCTCCTTTTCGCTTTCGCAGTGGCTTAAGAGATGGATGAAGATATCGATCTGATCATGGGACATCCAGTGCACTATGAACCTGTCCTCGTCTTTCAGATCTTTCTTTGATGAATAGCCTTTCATCCTGCAGTACATATCCAGGTAATGCTCATATATGTATGTCACGAAACGATCGACTATATTCTCGTACTTTGATCCCTGCGAATTACTTATTACAAGCAGATATTCATCCCTGTATCTAAAGAGGACGGATAAGATCGTAAGAGCCGCCTCATAATCATCCTTAAGATCCTCAGGCGAAAAAGAAAGTCCATCATCAGACATCGCCGTTTCCATGTTAAAATGAGACCCTATCGCAGCCTCGAGTTCCTTAAGCGGTCCCGAAACAACATTTTCAAAAAGATCCTCTTTATCCTTAAAAAAGAAATACATCGCTCCGGTCGTCACTCCGGCTTCCTTACATATATTCCGAAGAGACGCCTTCATATAACCTTTTTCTATAAACTCTTTCTTCGCGCTGTCTAAGAGCTTTTTCTTTGTCTGCTTTTCGCTGTCCATTTTTCTTTTGCTCGTTTATCATTTACTCGTTTATCATTCGCTCGTTTATATCCATCGGCTTATATAGCCATGTAGACGGATCAAGATAACAGCGTTATGTTACGCTCACAGTATTACATAACGCCGTTATCTTGTCAAGGCTTTTTTTGAACTTTTTTAAAAGCTTTTTTAAGAAACCTTTAAGAAGACCATCAGCATGACTATCGCAAAGCCTGCGATAAATGCCAGTGTCCCCTTGTCATTGTCTTTGTTTGATGATATCTGAGGGATCTCCTCGATCGTAGTATAGATGAGCGCTCCGCCTGCGCCCGCCATGATATAGGGCAGCGCCTGCGGGAAAAGAACGACTGTCACGACCGCTATTATGCCAAGGATCGGTATGGGCATTCCCGATACCATGCCCATCAGAAAGGCTTTCCCTGTCTTTTTTCCGTTTTCCCCTATCGGAAGCGATACCTGGATCGCTTCGGGAATATTCTGAAGCGCTATCGCGATCGCCAAAACGAGAGCCACAGATGAAGATATCCATTCGGTCTTCATAAAATGAGCCGCATAGATCGAGCCTAAGGCAACTCCTTCCGGAACATGATGGATAACTTCCGTAAGCATTACTTTTATATCGGTATCTATCCCGCTCTTCGGGCCTTCGGTTATCCTTGAATAAACATGGGTATGAGGTACGGCTATATCAAGAAGTATCTGCACGAGCACTCCTGCCAGAAAGCAGATAGTGACCGGGATTATCCCGTTTAAACTCTGCTTATCAAGACCTTCGATCGACGGCTTTATAAGTCCCCATACCGCGATGGAAAGCATTATACCAGAGCTGCTCCCGGCAAGTATCGCGCGGATATCATCGGCGAGCCGATTCTTTTTGGCATATATCACGGCAGATCCCAAAAGCGTTCCGATT
>DMCJ01000121.1 GCA_003446735.1 Lachnospiraceae bacterium
ACTATACCGACCGAAACATAGTTATTTATGAGGGCCCACTGATCCGTCCCCTCTTCGCATTCTTCTCCGTATATCCCGTCGACCCTGAGGCGGATACCTTCGCCATCCAGTTTTTCCGTTTCCTTATATCTGTCCGTATAGAACATTCCGCGGGAGACCTTTACGTTTTCCATTATGCCCCTGCAGTCCTTAAGGCTGCATCCGGGGAAATTTATATTTACGATCTGGCCCGCTTTTAAGTCACACCTTAAGTATTTATTGATCATCTCATCTAAATATCTGTCGGTGACTTCGTGACACTCACATGCTCCTTCGGAAAATGCGACGGAGTAAGCTCCCTGGAATTCACCTTCTAAGGCCGCTCCGACAGTACCCGAATACTGGATATCGGTAGCCGAATTGTAGCCGTAATTTATCCCCGAAAAAACATACTTCGGCTTATCCTTCATAAGATGAACATATCCGACTCTTACACAGTCTGCCGGAGTTCCCGAGCATATATATGCCGTAACTCCGGGGACGGGATATCTAACAGGATATACATCTATATGCTCCCTTAAAGTGATCGCATGTGAGGATGCGCTTTTCTGTGAATCGGGCGCAACCACCCATACCTCTCCGCATTTTACAGAGGCTTTTACAAGCCGGAGTAATCCGTCCGAATCGATCCCGTCATCATTTGTTATAAGTATCTTTTCCATCAATCCCACCAGTAACTTCCCAGAAAACGATCGATGTGGGAACCGTTTATCCCCACTTCAAAGACTCCCGAAAGTGCGGGGCCGTTTTCCATATATTTATCAGTATCGTTTTTCATCAGTTCGTAATTTCTTATGAACCAGTCCACAGGCTTATCGCCATTTTTATGATTTGCAAAACACTGCGTATCGCAGGTCTTGTCAAATACGGTATCTTTGTCTATGACAAGGGTCATTTCATATTCGTTTTCCACATCATCAAACCCGGGATACCAGACATAAGGGAAAGAAACCGTCACATTTGAAAGAATCACCTTATCGCCGCTTACTTTAATATTCATATCTCCGTAATTTGTATAGGATACGGTCGAATATAAATGCTTTCCGGAATGCTTTACATATGCGCCTTTATAACCGTCCATCTGCACGTCCGCAAGCATCGCCCCTGCTTTATCTTCGTCATTTACCCTGCAGGCGCTTACACAGAAATATCCGTCATTCGTCAGATTTTCCCATTCATTTGAATAAGCCACATAGCTGTCATAGCCAAGATCATTTAATTTCTTTGCATCCCTGACGGCCTCTTCGCGATCTGTTGAAGCAGATACCCATATGCCGAAGAATCCCTCATCATCCGAGGGAACATCCTGAAATTCAGGATCTTCCGCAAACAGCTTCCAATCATTTTCATCAAGCTTTACATCCCCTATCGAAAGGACCGGTATGTCATCTTCCTTAACTCTCTCAAGGATCAAGGCATCTGATGAATCCTCGTTATTTAAAAGAAAGCCCTCGGGCACTGACCCGTCTTCTCCCTTTATAGTAAGCTCATCACCGCTTAAAGCATAATCTGCGTTCCATAAATAGGGCTCGCCCCCGCAGCCGAGTATGCTGTATTTATATTCAATTCTTCCTTCTTTACCGTTATCTTTTTCATCCGGTATTTCAAATCCGCCCGCAACAAGAAATACCTTTTCATCCGGGTTCTTTCTGAACATATAAAGATCACCGTCTTTAAACATAAAGAAGTTATCACCCTCATCATCACTTAACTTCCACACTCCGTCAAGCGGGCCGCTTTTAGAGCTTTTCTCACCTTTAAGATAAGGGAATGTATCCTCAACGCGCTCATCTTTTAAAAACAGTCTCGAATCGCCCTCGGGACATAAAAAACCGTCATCAAATCCATCAAAAACTATGCCGTCTTCAGTAAGCTCTACGCTTCCTTTCTGCGGAGGCCCGAAATATCTTCCCAGATTGGACATGATGGAAAATGAAATTACATTTACATCTGCCTTATCTTTCTCATCGCTCCTTAGATCATCCGCATCATCGGGCAAAAACTCGCTTGCCCAGAAGCTGTAACTTTCAAGCTCCTCATAACCTTCATCCGCCATGGCCTCTCCGCAGAATGCATAAAGGTTATCCCCGAATGAGATCATCTCGATGATATAATATTCATCCTCTTCCTCTCCTCCGGGTGCGTGATAACTGTACTTCCCGCACATGCGCTTTGCAAGGCTCTCACCCTTTGAAGGCTTGTCCGCATCTTTATCGCCTTCCGGCTCCTTAGCGTCAGCTTCACCTTCATCCTCGGCTTTTTCCGGAGCATCTTCTTCGTTTTTTATCTTTTCTGCGGCATCGAGCTGTTCCTGCCTTAATTCCATCCCCTTATCATTACCGCATCCGAAAATAAGCAAAGCCGATAATATAAGTGATATCGTTGCTGTGATCCTTTTAAAATCTTTTTTCATTTTAATGCTCTTTCCCATACTGTTTAGTGTGATAAACCGGCTTCTTTTACTATACCAAACCACACATATATATTCAAGAAAAGCCTGTCTTCTTAAATAAAAACAACCCCCGAATGCATCTTAAGATACACACGGAGGCTGTATAAACATATTTAAGATCAGGGATCTTAGAACTTACCTGCCTTAGCAGCTTCCTCGATGGAAACTGCTGTGGAAACGGTCATACCAACCAT
>DMCJ01000119.1 GCA_003446735.1 Lachnospiraceae bacterium
TAAGATCTATATAGGGAATCAGCAGCTCATCCTTTATGATCTGCCATAAGATCCTTGTCATTTCATCTCCGTCCATTTCAACTATGGGCGTGTTCATTACTATCTTGCTCATTTTAAGCTTCTCCTTTTATCTTTTATACCGAAAAATCCCATTAGGATAAGAGCTGTTCCAAGAGCTCCGAGTCCGATCGCAAGTATAAACCTGGGATCTGCATAGTCTCCCGTATCCGGTATATCATCAAGTCCTTCTCTTCCCGAGGGATTGCTTATCTTGCCGCTTTTATCAGGTGATGAAAGATTACCCGATGAAACATATAAAGCATAAGGCGAGCAATGACTAACAGGGAATGAGACATAGGATTTTTCTTCTTTTTTGGTGACCGTGGGATATATAACATCCGGAAGGTCATTGTCATCTAAGCTTATCACACAAAAGTCCGAGCTGTAAAGATTCGAAGGAACGGGCATCGTGAGTGTGATCGCATTCTTACCCATATTCTTAACAGGTATCGTATCAGAAGGATCATACATGGAAAGATCCATAAAGAAGGCGTTTGTCATATCAACGCTTCCGTAATAATCCTCGATGGCTTTTTTCAGCTTGCTTCCTTCGGTATTATCACAGTCAGATATATAAAAATGATATCCGTTGGTATTTACGGTAGATCCGCTGTCAGAAAGCGTTATCTCCTCTTTTTTAAGTCCAGAATGATCCACAACGAGCAGATCATTTAAGGATCTTAAAGAAGTATCTTCCTTTTCCTTAGGCGTTATCATGCCGTTTCCGGCAACTACATTATGGGATTTACCGAAAGTCTTTATGACTGAAGCATTCTGTGAAGCGGGGTTTGATCTTGCGATCATTATCGCATCCGATGTATCTGCAAGGTTGGTAACTTTATATACAGTCCCGTTAAAGAGTCCGTTATTAACATCAAGGACAGTCCCCTCGATATCCGAAGCATTGATGTCATTTAATATGACAGCATCATTTATATCAGATAAGGCTCCGCCTCTTTTATCGGCATTGTAAAGCTTGGTCGCTGATTCCTCGTATGAAAGTTTGGGGATCTTCTCACCCATGAAAACGACGCTGTCGGTACTTCCGGTCCCGCCGAATGCTTTCTGACCGATGCTCTCTACAGTCGCGGGAATCCTTACTGTCGTAATGGGAGCATTGTAAAATGCTCTGTCATTTATCTCTTTTATATTATTTCCACCGGCGATATTCCTTAGATTAACGCAGTCCTCAAACGCCCCTTCACCTATCTCAAAGACAGTATCGGGGATCGACACTTCGGCAATTTCGTCATGGCCTTTAAATGCATAAGGGGCGATCCTTTTAACTGCCGTGGGGATCGTGACATTTGCTTTATCGCCCTTATATCCAAGAAGGATACCGTCGCCGATTATAAGGAATGCACCGTCACTAGCCTTATTGTACCAGTTATCATAAAATGCCGTATGCGTAAATGCATCTGGTCCGATATATGTAACCGAACCGGGCACAGATACCTCACTTAAATCATCACAATGATAAAAAGCACCCTGATCTATCGATGTTACCCCGTTAGGGATATAAACCTTTTGTAAGGGCGTTCTTGCAAATGAGAATTCTCCTATCTCTTTCGTCCCTTCGGGTATATATACCGCATTTAATTTATCATCTGTGTAAAATGCTTTATTTAAGACCTTTCCGTCTATCGAAGCAAGTGATGCATCAACCGGATCCTCGTCGGGAATTCCTCCGTGTACGCTTCCGTCGGATCCGTCTATAACGGATGCGTTCTTGCTGTCAAAAAATACGACTGCCCTGTGAGAAACGACCTTGCTTCGCCCGAGTACTCCGGGGCTGTCTACGTTCCAGTCTACGTAATTATCAACATTTGATGCAGCCCATTCAGGGTTTCTTACATAACCTTTGTTTTCTTCAGTTGTCTTATCCGTCGATCCGTCTTCGATTATCTTATGGGGATTTACAGCATTCTGGGAGATACTCTCCTCATATTCTTCTCTTAACTTCTCTTTGGCTTTATATTCCTCAAAATATCTGGCTGCGACCGTTCCGTCATCAGCTATTATATTGATACCGTAGCAGCCGTCAAAAGCCGTGGGCGAGATCCTCGTAACGGAAACGGGAATAAGTATATCCTGAAGGGAAGTACAGTCTTCAAAAGCCTTTATACCTATCGATCTGCATGAAAACGGAACGGACATTGTAACAAGACCCGAAGCATTCGAAAAAGCGTAGTCTCCTACACTGTAAAGATGGGATGAAAGGCCTACCTGACGAAGGTTGATATCACCCCAGAAAGCATATTTTCTTATATCTTCGACCGAATTGGGCATTGCAAAGGAAGTACCCCGCCTGCCCGCAAGGACCTGATAAAGGACTGTCTTATCATCATTATAAATGGCGCCGTCTTCGGTAGTAAAATATTCATTTCCTTTTGCGATGGAAATGGATGATAAGGACGTATCGCCTGCAAATACACCGTTCCCCATATCGATAAGACTTGCAGGAAGAAAAACGCTTGATAATGAAGGACATTCGGCAAAAGCACCGCTTCCGAGTGACT
>DMCJ01000139.1 GCA_003446735.1 Lachnospiraceae bacterium
TTCCTTTTTGACAGAAGTTGGAAAAGGTATTAGAATAAGGCGAAGAGCTAGTCGAAATCTTTATTCTCAGGACATCTACACTCTTTTCCAACTGACAGTAACTTTACACTATCGGTTCATGATCTTTTGTTTACACAAGGTTTTATTGTGATATAATGGAAATATCGTAAAAGTACAGTCAGGCTTTATTTGTGTTAAGGAGGAAATATGATAAAGAAAAGGATAACTAAGATAGCGCTTGGCGCGGCAATTATATTGGCTTTATCGGGATGCGGAAGCTCAAATGCTTCATATGCCGCTGATTCTTATAAATCTGCCGGGGCAGATTATGAGGAGCCGGCTTATGCAGACGATTATGACTATGATTATGAAGAAGCGGCTGATTTCGGAGAAGAATATGCAGAGAGCGCAGATGTAAATGCCTCGGCTGATGAAGTGGGAGAAAACGCAGCCGCGGCAAGAAGCAAGAGAAAGCTCATAAAGACGGTCAACCTCTCTTTGGAGACCACTAAGATGGACGAGCTCATGTCCACGATAAAGAGTAAGTTAGATCAGAGCGGCGGATATATCGAAGACAGTAACATTTCGAATTCAAGCACATACTCCAATGTCAGAAAAAGGACCGCTACCATTACGGCCAGGATCCCCGCGGAGAATCTCGATGATTTCTTAAAAGCCGTTGAGGACGGTGCCAATGTCACGACAAAAAGCGAGAACGTCAGAGATGTAACGCTTGATTATGTTGATATGGAGAGTCACAAGAAGACCCTTCAGGCCGAATGTGACAGGCTCTTAGAGCTTATGGAGCAGACGAATGATATCGAAGAGATGATCGTCCTTGAGAACAGGCTTTCCGAATTAAGATATCAGATCGAGAGCATGGAAAGCCAGCTAAGGACATATGACAATCAGGTTAACTACAGTACGGTATATCTTAACATCGAAGAGGTCATCGAATTTACCGAGATAGAAGAGCCCGAGCCCGAGACTTTCGTTTCAAGGGTGACCAAAGGATTTTCCGAGAGCCTTAAGAGTGTAGGAGAAGGACTTGTCAATTTTGTTGTATGGTTTATCTCGGCTCTTCCCTACCTTGTTGTATGGGCGATCATCATCTTTATCATCGTTCTTATCGTTCGTGCGATCATAAAGGCTGTTAAAAAGGCCGGCGAAAAAAGAACAGCTAAGAGAAATGAGAAGCTTTACGGTAAAGGGCAGGCCGCAGGTACCGCCGGAAATCAGGCACCCGTCCTTACGATGCCGCCCGTACCCGGAGCAAAAGCACCGGCTCCTTCGGCACCGGCACCGTCAGTTCCCGTATACGATCCCAAGGAAAAGGTGGGGGATGATAAAAAGGAAGATAAGAAGGAAGACAAGAAGGGCTGAAAATGCTTGAATTAAAGGACGTATATCTATTATCGCACTATGATTACGGAGAGGCTTTCTACGGAAGCCTCTCCGGTATGAATTACAGGATCAACAGGGATCCGTTTGTATATTCCAAAGGAGCCTCAAAGGAAGATCAGGAGGCGGCAAGGCTGGTCGTATATATATGGCCGGGACCTTTGGGCTTTACAAAAGTCGATAAAAATAATATCATAACAAAGGATTTTGATTATACTGAGGAAGGAAAAAAAGAGGCTGTCGATTATATCAATGACAGTTATCTTAAAGATAAAGAGCGGTGGGATGAGATAAAGAAAGCCGGTCTTTTGGGTTAAAGGATTAAAAAATGTCATTTATTAAAAGAATAAAGGAAGAGATACGCGTGATAAAGGAGAGGGACCCGGCGATCCATTCTTCTTTGGAGGTATTCCTTTATCCCAGTTTCCGTGCCATGCTCGCTTACAGGAGGGCGCATAAGCATTATTTAAAGGGCCATTATTTCAGAGCGCGTTATATTTCCCAGAAAGCAGCAAGAAAGACAGGTATAGAGATCCATCCCGGTGCGACCATAGGAAAGGGATTTTTTATCGATCACGGACACGGAGTCGTTGTCGGTGAGACAACGGAGATAGGAGATAATGTTACTCTCTATCAGGGAGTTACCTTAGGCGGTACGGGTAAGGAACAGGGAAAGAGACACCCTACCATAGGCAATAATGTCATGATCTCCACAGGTGCCAGAGTCCTTGGCTCCATAAAGGTAGGAGATAATTCCAAGATCGGAGCCGGAAGCGTGGTATTATGCGATGTTCCGCCCAATTCCACGGTAGTCGGCGTTCCCGGAAGAGTCGTTAAAAGAGATGATGTGGCTTATCCGCAGGATATGCTCGATCAGATCAATCTTCCCGACCCTGTGATGGATCAGATAAAATATCTAAGAAAGACCAGTGATTCATTAAAGAAAAGAGTTCGTGAGCTTGAAAAAGGTTTAAGAGACTATGATCGCGCAGGTTATGATGATGAAGATGAGGAGTAATGATTATCTATGCAGATCTACAACACTTTAACGGGAAGAAAAGAAGAATTTAAGCCGATAGAGCCGGGAAAGGTATCAATGTATACCTGCGGACCAACCGTTTATCATTTTGCCCATATAGGTAACTTAAGGACTTATATCTGCGAGGATGTCCTTGAGAAGATATTAAGATATTCCGGATATGACGTTAAGCGCGTTATGAACATCACCGATGTAGGACATCTTTCTTCCGATGCGGATACCGGTGAGGATAAGATGGTAAAAGGCGCGCAGAGAGAGCATAAAACGGTCATGGAGATCGCGAAGTTCTATACCGATGCTTTCTTTTCAGACTGCAAGAAGCTCAATATCAAGATGCCCGATGTTGTTGAGCCTGCGACCAACTGCATTCCCGAGTTCATCCATATGATAGAGGTGCTCCTTGAAAAGGGCTATGCATATAAGGCCGGCGAGAATGTTTATTTCGATACCAGCAAGTTAAAAGAATATTACGTATTCGGAAGCCAGAATGAGGATGACCTGATGGTCGGTGTGCGCGATGACGTATCCGAGGATCCGAATAAGCGCAATAAGAATGATTTCGTTTTATGGTTCACCAAGTCCAAGTTCGAGGACCAGGCCCTTAAGTGGGACAGCCCCTGGGGAGTCGGATATCCCGGTTGGCATATCGAGTGCTCCTGCATAAGTATGAAGCATTTGGGTGAGAATATGGATATCCACTGCGGCGGCGTTGATAACATATTCCCTCATCATACCAATGAGATAGCCCAGTCCGAATCGTACTTGGGACATAAGTGGTGTAATTACTGGTTCCATGTTCATCATTTAAATGATGAGACAGGTAAGATGAGTAAGAGCAAGGGCGAATTCCTTACCGTATCATTACTTGAGAGCAAGGGCTACGATCCTGTGGTATACAGGATGTTCGTGCTCCAGTCTCATTACCGTAAGCCGCTTACATTCTCTTATGAGACTTTGGATCAGACAGCTGCTACATATAAGAAGCTTAAGAACAGGATAGCTTCCGAAAAGGCAGAAGGAGTCGTTGACGAGGCAGCAGTATTAAACTGGCATGATAAGTTCGCGGAAGCCGTAGGCAATGACTGCAACACAGCTATGGGACTTACACTTCTTTATGATGTACTTAAATCTGACTTAAACGGTGCGACCAAGCTTAAGGTCGTAGAGGATTTCGATCAGGTATTGTCACTCGATCTTCTTAAGGAAGATGAAGGTGAAAAAGTTGATGATGAACTTGCTGCATTTGTTGAAGGTAGGATCGCAGAGAGGGCTGAAGCCAAGAAGAATAAGGATTTTGCAAAAGCAGATGCTATAAGAGACGAGCTACTATCTAAGGGTATAGTCATAAAGGATACCCGTGAAGGAGTCAAATGGGAGAAAGCATAGATATACGGACTTATTCCCCTCAGACCCTTGCATTTATGGGCGATGCCGTTTTTGAGATAATAGTAAGGGAAAGGCTTGTAAGAAGAGGGAATAAGGGCGTAGATGCCCTTAACAGGGAAAAGGCGCAGATCGTAAAGGCTGCTTCTCAGGCTAAGATCGCCGATATGATAATGGACCGGTTGTCTGAAGAGGAGATCACGATATATAAAAGAGGACGTAATACCAAGACCAGATATACGGCCAAGAATGCAGATGTTGCGGATTACAGGAAGGCAACAGGTTTAGAGGCGTTAGTCGGCTATCTGTATCTTACGGGTGAAAACGAGAGGCTTGATGAACTCATGAGGATCGGTGTTCCGGAGCTGTTTTACGAATAGGTTTGTATGAGTGATAAAGATATAATAAAAGATAATGCCGATGATATGTCTTCCGGCCGTATAGAGGGCAGGAATGCCGTTATTGAAGCTATAAGGTCGGGACAGAGCATCGACAGGATATATGTTCTTGACGGATGTAACGACGGCCCTGTCTCTACGATAAAGAGGGAAGCAAAGAAAAAAGGCATATATATCAAATATGTCGATAAGATTCGCCTCGACCATATGTCGGAGACAAAGAGTCATCAGGGAGTTATAGCGGAGATCGCCTTTTCGCATTACGCATCGGTGGATGATATCTTAAATAAGGCTAAAGAAAAGGGAGAAGATCCTTTTATTTTCATCCTGGACGGGATAGAGGACCCGCATAACTTAGGTGCGATAATAAGGACGGCAAACCTTTGCGGAGCGCACGGTGTAATAATCCCCAAGGACAGAGCCGCGGGCATTACCGCAACGGTCGCCAAGGCGGCAGCAGGCGCTCTGTTTTATACACCGGTGGCAAAGGTCACAAATATAACAAGGACGATCGAGGATCTTAAGAAAGAGGGAATGTGGTTCGTATGTGCGGACATGGACGGAGATGAGATGTATTCCCTTAACTTAACAGGAGCGATCGGGCTTGTGATCGGAAATGAGGGAAACGGCGTAAGCAGGCTTGTTAAGGAAAAATGCGATATGACAGCTTCGATCCCGATGAAGGGAGATATAGATTCTTTAAACGCCTCTGTTGCGGCAGGCGTTCTGGCATATGAAGTCGTAAGGCAGAAAAGAATGACAGGTAAAAAATAAAAGGTAAAAAATAAAAGGAGACCGAAAGACAATGAAGAATGATAAGCAGACAAAGATCTATGATGAAATCTACAAGGAGCTGATGGTAAATTACCAGAGCCTTGAAGAAACCATCAAGCAGAAGAAGGAAGAAAAGAACGTTCTTAAATTAAAGAACGAACTCTATAACAAATGCCTTGACGATCATCTTCTAGAAAAGGGAAGCAAGTTCATCAAGGAACATCTTGAGGAGAACAAGCAGAAGGTCAAAGACATCGACAGGGAAGTCGAAGAACTCCTTATAAAGAAGGATGCTTTCCGCATCGAACTCGAAGTTTTCCAAAAAGAATTCAGGGATTGACAAAGCTTTGACTGCTATGCTACAATGGTCGTCGGTGGCTAAAATGCCATCGTGCCTTGTGGCAAATGCTGATATAGCTTAGCACTGTAACTGCCTAAGGGCAAATGCTGATATAGCTCAGGTGGTAGAGCGTCGCATTGGTAATGCGGAGGTCACGGGTCCGAGTCCCGTTATCAGCTTGCGCGAACTACAAGCGTTGCAACATAAAAAATGCTATTCTTGCTCTGCGTGCTCGCACGCAAGACAAGAATAGCATTTTTTATGTTATAGCGCGCCAGCGCGACATCCGACGATTTCTCCGGCCTCTCTGTGGACAAGTATTGTTTACAGAGAGGCCGGAGAAATTGTCGGATGAGGCAACGCTTGTAGTTCGCACAAGCGAGGCAACGCGAGCAGTCCGCGCAAGCGGAATGCGAGTAGTTGGCGCATATTGATTTTTTTTTCAAAACATGTAAAAATGTTAAAGATATGAAAGAGATCACCAAAACCGTTTTAAACAAAACATTTGCAAAGACTGCGCTTCTCGGCCTTCTCCTTATCCCCGCATTTATTTTCGTTTACGATGCAGGCATGATAGAAGGGGGAAGCAGTGTCCTTATCATAAGCTGCATCATCACCGGTGCATGTTCCTTATTTCCCACACTTGTTCAGAAGGTATCCTATAACGAGCTTACCGCGGGATTTTATATCTTATTATCGCATAGTATAATCCTTACCATAGTTGCTTATCTTATGGGTATAATGCCGGCAGTAAGGCTTCTTTTATTTGTCCCCGTTATCGTGAGCCTTTTATATCATCACAGGGATCTTACCTTCGGACTGTCCATCCTTACATTGATAGCGCTCATCCTTATCGAGCTTAATATCTTAAGAAATGAATATTCGACCGTAACGGAGTTTTCGACATACATCAGGGAAGTGTATCTTTATCTTTTAAAGGAAGGAACGGTTTATGCGGTTATCCTTCTTATCATAATAATCGAAGCCGGTGCTTCTCAGAGGATGAGAGAAGAGCTTGAAAGGAAATTAAAGGAGCTTCCGAGGACCTATGTCAGGGATTATGAAAAAGAAGACGACGATGAGAATGCATTTTTCAAGAATCAGAAATTCTTTGATGTGGAATATCTGTTTTCAGAGATCGAAAAGGATATGATCAGTCTTATCGGAGACAGGGATAAGACATTCACGCTTGAGATAGACGAAGATCTTCCGATAATGCTGCTTGCCAATGCCGATAAGATAAAGGAAGCGGTATCCTGTATATGTTCGGATCTTCTTATGTATCACAGAAGAGGAAGCGTCAAATTAAATGTGGGCTTTGATAAGAATGCAAGTCCCGTTAAAGGTCAGATGTTAAAGCTTGAGATCTTTATAAGCTCTAACTCCGATATCGCGGCGGTAGGATATAATAAAAAAGTCTTAGGTGCTTATATAACCAAGCAGATCGTTGAAAAGCTCTCCGGTTCTTTTGAGGATCATTCCACGGAGCAGGAGATAGCTTATCGCTTAAATGTATTTGCCAAGATAGAAAGCGCGATAAGCATAAGAGAAAGAAGAGAGAAAAACGAACTTGCTCTTCGTGAAGCCGGAAGGGATCCCAAGGTTGCCGGAAGAAAAGAATTTGATGAAAATACCAGGATCCTGATTACCGATGACAATAAGGAAGTATGCAAGCTCCTAGATGCCGTTTTATCGGGAATGGGAGCTAAGTGTACCATTGCCGAGAGCGGAAACGAAGCGCTGTTTCTTTTATCCAAAGAAAAATATGATATGATGTTCATAGATCAGATGATGCCCGATAAGAGCGGCGAGGAGACGGTAAGAGAACTGCGTTCGAGTAAGGATAATGCAAATATCCATATTCCCGTTGTCCTCTTAAGCGTTAATGTTAACGATGAGGCCATGATCCAGTACAAAGCTGCGGGATTTAATGACTGTATCCAAAAGCCGATGAGGGAAGCGGATATAAGGATGAAGGCTCAGGAATACCTCGTAGTGGGATTAAGAGGAGGCACAGATGACTGATCTTACCGCAGGGGAATGCATATGGTACAGTTATGATAAGCAGGTTGACATCCTGCTTTTCTATGTCATGCTCGGTTTTATCGGAGCTTTGTTTTTTCTGCTTTTTTACTTAAGGTCAAAAAGAAATAAGGATGTTTCGGCTAAAAGCGCAGTCTGTGATCCTGCCTTAGAGGGCGTATCTTCTTATATGAAGGATATGTATGATAACAGGGTTTCTTTCCACTTATTCGGTATCCTTCAGCTTATTTTAGCTTTTTCATATCTTAGGTTTTACACGTTTTCCTACCTCTATCACGAAGCACCGGACGATGCCGGAAATGTGATGCAGCTTTTCTATTCGGGAAGATGGAAAGCATGCTGCTTTTTATTATGCGGCATCTTTGCTTTATGGGTGATCTATCTTTATGCGATAAAGAGGGAAAAAGGCATATATCTGCCGACACTGATAACTCTTGGCGCGACCGGCGCGATGAGAACGCCGGACGGGTTACTTAGCGTCGACTTTTTCCATAACGGAGAGATATCACTCCCGATGCAGCAGCTTTTATCATTCGGAAAGATGCCCTATAACGGACTTGATCCGATCCATGGCCTTTGTGATTATTATTTCGGACTTATAAACCATATCTTTTTTGATGATACATATTTTGCGCTCTCGGCCGCAAAAGTTGCCGGCGAGATGTTCATAGCCATGGCTTTTGCTCTTGCGATCGGACTTTTATATAAAGATGAGAAGTATCTTGAAAGAGAAAAGAGCCTTCTTCTTATTTATGTATTTATGCCTTTTATCGTTGAGCGGATGGGCCTCAGGTATGTATTTTTTATTCTCGGGTTTATCATACTTAGCTCAAGGAAAATAAGAGAAGATAAATATCTGTATGTCTTTTTATATACGCTTTTATGCATATGTGCGATACTCTGGAACGTATCATTGGGAGCGGCATTTTCGATCGCATTCCTTCCCGGAGCACTTAAAAGGATATGGGAGATAATACTTTTCCTTAAGGATTTTGGAAGCCGGACAAAAAAGGAGCGCATCCTTCGCATAACAGGTGCGCTAATCATGCTTATAAGCGTTATCGCTTTTCTTCCCGCATTTATAAAGATCATCGGATTCTTAAAGGAAAACAGCGCTCATACGCTTGAAGTAAACGGTAATATGATGTTCGGAGCCGACTTTAAATTCTTTGCGACGTTCGGCATTTTTATCCCGATCATGATCCTGTTTTTTGAAGGGCTTATATATGAAAAGACGGAGAGGTTTATAAGCGTACTTCTTTCAATGCTTGTTCTTGTAAACTATGCCTGCGTCCGTTATGATGAAGGAGAGAGGCTTTTAGTCCTTGCCGTTTTCTTTATCTTCTTTGTATTTCTTACGGCCGAAGGTATTTTCTCAGGCAGTTTTAAGATCATTAAGAATAAAGAGAAGGAAAAGAAGTGCGCGGGGTTTTTTGTCATAACAGGTACATTCGCATTATTGTACTTAACCTCATTTTCCATAAATTACTTCCCGTTTATAAGGTACGGGATGAGAAGGCAGGAGATCCCCTATGAAGTAGTATATGAGATTACGGGAGATAGTAAGGAAAAACAGGATGATCCGATAAACGGTTCAGGTAAAGAAGCCGGGATCATGGACAGAGTGGTATATGTATCCGGCGACAGTGTCGGAATGCCT
>DMCJ01000090.1 GCA_003446735.1 Lachnospiraceae bacterium
ATATATCCGTTATCTACCATCAGGGATATTATCTCTTTATCCAGATATTTATGCTCTTTTCCTGCCTTTATGTGATCACAGATACCCGCAAGACTGCATCAGGGAAGGCGGCCGCGAACAAGGCAGCCGGAAACAAGACCTTCCTTCTTGTTCTTACTATGCTCGGCGCAGTGATGTTCTACTGTCTCTGGGAGGCAAGCGAGCAGTACAGCGTTCCGTTTATGAGCATATGGATGCTTCTTGGTTTGTCCGGGATAAAATGGATGGATGAAGTCATTTGGGGGTTCGGGATAAAAGAAGCAACAGAAAAAACGGAAGAAAACAAAAAAACGGGAAAGCAGGGGGCAGCAGAGCGGGCCGTAAGGATAGGCGGCATATTTATAACGATAGCGGCGGTAGCGCTCGGGATATACAGATACAGGATGTATACCTGTTCGGATACGGCATTTACATATGCCTGCGCCGACCAGATCCTTGCAAACAGGGAATTAAAGCTTCGGCCGGGTGAAGAGCTCGTCCAGCACTTTAAGATAAACACACCTTTTAACAGGATGATCTTCCAGTGGAGGAACTTCGTGGGGGAGGAAAATAAGGGAGTTTACTCGGTTGAGCTTAAGAGGGGAGAAGATACGATCCTTTCAGACAGCATAAAAGCCGCAGAATCGCCTCTTACAGGCTCAAAGGCATATTCGGTGGGCATACCTTCCATAGCGTCGGGAATAGGCCTTTTATACGGCGAGAATGACTACGAACTGCACATAAAACAGATCGAAGGCGACGAGGATAATTGTCTTAGCTTTGTCGTATATGATATGTACGGATTCAGGCCCTATCCCGGAGGAGAGCTTACATACTTAAAAGACGGGAAGCCTTCAGAGGAAGATTCAAAGGATATGTCTTTAACATTTGCTTTCGATCTTAATGATGCTAAGCCTTATATAAGTGAAGGAGCATATTGTGTATTCCTGCTCATCATTTTTGCCTTGGGGATGACGATGAGTTGTTTGCCGGAAAGCCGGAGGTTGTAATTCTCAGGGAAGAGAGCAAAGAAATAAGAAAAAGGAGACGAAATGTCGCTTGGTTTTATCGTCGGTCCTTCGGGATCGGGAAAGAGCACAACCTTATACAGAAACATCTTAAACGAGGCGAAAAGAGAGCCTGATAAGAGGTTCTTTATCCTGGTCCCGGATCAGTTTACGATGGAAACGCAACGTACGTTATGTAAAATGTCGGAGTCCGGCGGGATCATGAATGTGGAAGTCATGAGTTTCGGAAGACTGTCGCATCGTATCTTTGAGGAACTCGGGATCGAGGATCTGCCAAAGCTGGATGATACCGGCAAAAATCTGGTTTTGCGAAAAGTTGCGGCCGATCACGCGGATGAGCTTTCGATCATGGGCGATAAGATAAATCGCATGGGTTATATTTCCGGTGTCAAGTCCATGATATCGGAATTTGCCCAGTACGGCCTGTCCCCGGAAAACATTGAAAATATTGGAACTAAATTAAATAACAGGGGGCGTTTACAGGAGAAGCTGAAGGATCTTTCCATTTTATATAAAGGGTATAAAGAATACATCCAAGGAAATTATATCACGATTGAAGAAAATATAGACATACTTATAGCAAGCATTTCAAAGTCGGATATCCTTAAGGGAAGTGTCATCGGCTTAGATGGATTTACCGGTTTTACTCCGATCCAGGAAATCCTCCTTAAGGAGCTGATGATATACACCGAAAGAGTGATCGTGACTCTTACGGCTGATAAAAAAGAAGACCTTGACGATATTAAAAAAGAACATGCGCTCTTTTATCTGTCCGCCAAGACTTATCTTAACTTAAATAAGATCGCAAAAGAGAATGCGATAAAACGGAATGAAGATATCTTTTTATCCGATGTTCCGGTAAAGAGATTTAAGGATAACAAAGTCCTTTCCCATCTTGAAAGAAATATCTTCAGGATGAGGACAAAGAAGGAAGATAAAAGCCACATATGCGATCTTGATACAAAAGATATCATTTCGGTAAGTTCGCTTCCGGGAAGGAAAGAGGAATGCGAATGGGTCTGCATGCAGATAAGGCGCCTTATAAGGGAAAGAGGCTATGCTTACAGGGATTTTGCTCTTATATGTGCAGATCTGCCTTCATATGATCATTTCTTAAGAGAGGCTTTTGACAAGCACGATATCCCGCTTTTCCTTGACAGGAATGCATCTTTATTACAGCATCCTTTCATAGTTTTCATATTAGGGCTGATGGGAGTTTATAACGGTGATTTTTCATATGACAGTGTCATGGGTCTTATCCGTACCGGATTTTTGCCTTTTACCGACGAAGAAGCCGACCTTTTCTCCGACTATATAAAGACATACGGGATACGCGGCAAAAAGCGCTATGAGCGTATGTTTGTCCTGGGTGCGTCCGCTAAGGGCGAAGGCGAAAAGGATATAAGGGCAGAGGCGGATAAGTTAAGGCAAAGGCTTATGGATATATTAAAGCCGCTTACGGAAGCTAAGAAAGATGCGCGCTCGTATACAAAGGCACTTTATGAGATATGCCTTAAGGCAAAAGCTGATGAGAGGCTTTATGAGATAGCGGATGAATGGAGCGGGCAAAACGATCCGGACAGGGCTAAGGAGTGCGAGCAGGTTTATGCTGCCGTTATAGGACTTTTTGACCAGATATACGCGCTTCTTGATGAGAAGATGGACGCGAAGGAATATACGGAGATCTTAAAGGCCGGCTTTTCGGAGCTTAAAGTAGGGTCGCTCCCGCAGAGCGTCGACAGGGTAGTTGTCGGAGATCTCGAGCGAACGCGGCTTAAGGCCGTAAAGACGCTTTTTATAATCGGCGTAAATGACGGTATAATCCCCAAGAATACGACAGAAGGCGGACTATTATCCGAGCTTGAGAGATATCTTTTAAAAGAGGCCGGAGTTACGTTAAAGCCCACTCCGAGGGAGAAGAGCTTTGAGGAAAGGCTCTATATCTACATGAATATGACAAAGCCTTCCGACAGCCTCTTTATAAGCTGTTCAGAGAAGGATTCTGCGGGAAAGAGCCTCAGGCCGTCATACCTTTGCAGGAGTGTTACAGAGCTTTATTCAAAGCTGGAAACCGAGGTCATTTCAAAAGAGGATGAATTTTTCTTTATAGAGACCAGGGAAAGGGCAAAGGATATCACTTCGGCCCTGCTTCGGGACTATGTATCCTATAACGGGAACGGTGATGAGAAAAGGATGGGTCTGCTTCTGCTTCTTGCATCCGGGATGGATGAGGAGTTTATAGATAAGGAGATTAAGGCGGCATTTATCTCATATGAACCGATCCCGTTACCTGAAAAAAAGGCTGCGCTTTTATACGGAGAAAAGCTTCATACTTCCGTTACAAGGCTCGAGCTTTTCAGCAAATGCGCATATGCATATTTCGTAAGATACGGGCTTAGATTAAACGGGGATGAGGAATACGAATTTAATGCGATGGATCTCGGAAATCTCTATCACGGGATACTCGCAGGATACGGTGAGATGCTTAAAGAAAAGGGGCTTTCCTGGGGAAGCCTTAGCGAGGAAGAGACGGATGGATATTTAGAGACGGCCTTAAATGAATTTGCATCCGCATATAAGGACAGCATCTTATATGATACCAAAAGGAGCGAGACCTTTATAAGAAGGGCAAAAGATATATTAAAAAGGACGATAAAGGTCCTTTCATATCAGGTAGAAAGCAGCGGATTTAAGCCGGTCACCTTCGAGGGAGAATTTGAAGGCGGAAATAAGACTAAGATACACGGCAGGATAGACAGGCTTGATATCGCGGAAAAGGACAATAAAAGATACATTAAGATCATAGATTACAAGTCGGGAGATAACAGCTTTTCGCCCGCTGATCTTCTTTACGGAACCAATCTCCAGCTGCCTGTATATTTAGATGCCGCGTGCAGGAATGAAGAAAGCAGCAGCGGGAAATTGGCGATCCCGGCGGCACTCTTTTACTACCGGGTAAACGATCCGATCATAGAATGCGGGCCGGGCGAAAGTAACGAGGAGATAGCAAAGAAGATAACGTCAGAGTGCAGGGTAAAAGGGCTTATAAGAGGCGATGAAGAAGTTATAAACCTGCTTACGGGCGACCTGTCGTCTTCCGAGAGCGATGTCTGTCATATCAAACGAAAAAAGGACGGAAGCTTTACGGCAAACAGTGACGTGACCGATCCGGAGACATTCGATCTTTATCTTAAATATGCTTCCCTTAAGACAGACCTTATAGGAAAGGATATCCTGGGCGGAAATATAAGCGTTCTTCCCCTGGAAAAAGGAAAGAGGAATGCGTGTGAATACTGTGAATATAAGGGGATGTGCGGGTTTGATAAAAATATTCGCGGTTACAGATATGATAAGGTAAGCGCGGATGATACGGCCGCAGCAAATGAGATGAAGAAGATCGTAGAGGAGAACGAAGCATGACCTTTACAGATGATCAGAAAAAGGTAATAGAGACAAGGGGAAAAGACATCCTCGTATCAGCTTCGGCAGGGAGCGGGAAGACAGCTGTGCTTACCGAGAGGATAGTCAGAAAAGTATGCGAAAAGTCCAATGAAACGGATATAGATAGGATACTCATAGTTACATTTACCAACGCTGCGGCTTCCGAGATGAGGGAGAGGATCAGGCAGGCACTTAAGGAAAAAAGCGAAGAGGATCCTTCAAATGAATGGATAAAGAGGCAGGTCCTTTTGGTGGATCATGCGCAGATAACCACGATAGACAGCTTCTGTATGCGCCTGTTAGAGAATCATTTCGAAGAGGCAGGTCTTGACCCCGGCTTTAGCGTAGCGGATACCGCGAATGTCAAGATCATGTTAGGCGAGTGCGCCGACAGCGTGATGGAGGAGGCGTATTATAGGGAAAATGAGCTCTATGACGGCTTTTATGAGGATTTTATAGCTCTTACGGATTCATATGCCTATAAGGGACGGGATGATGCGATAACCGGATTTTTAATAGATATCCATGAGTTTTTATCAAGCCTTCCCTACCCGGAAAAGTGGCTTGATGAGGCCGAAAAGGTGTATGAGAGTGAAGATGCTTTTGAGGAAAGCGTGCTTTATAAGTCGCTTAAAGAAGAGGTCTTTTATGTTTTATGCCGCGCTCTTAAAGCTTACGATAAGGCTATAGAGATATCCGAAAATGCCGGAGTCGATAAATATGTTTCCTTCCTTGAAAATGAAAGGGATAAGGTTAAGGAGTGCGCCGGGAAGCGTGATCT
>DMCJ01000077.1 GCA_003446735.1 Lachnospiraceae bacterium
CTATGGTTAAGTTTTCCTCTACCGTAAGCTGCGGGAAAACTCCGTGACCCTGAGGAACATAACCCATTCCTGCTCTGGCTCTGTCATAGGATTTCTGTTTGGTAACATCTTCATCCTCAAAGACGATCGAACCCTGTTCTGCTTTGATAAGTCCGATTATGGTCTTCATAAATGTGCTTTTGCCGACACCGTTTCTACCTATTATCGAAACAATTTCTCCGTCATTGACAGTAATTCCCACATCTCTGAGTATCATTACTTTTCCGTAACCGGATACTATTCCACTTGTACTTAACATCCTGATCCCTCGCCTTCTTCTCAGACGTTACCGAGATAAATCTCCTTTACGCCCTCATTACTCTTGATCTCGTCAACTGATCCTTCAGCAAATTTCTTTCCAAAATGCATTACCGTAACTTTCTTGGCTATCTCAGATACAAAGTCCATATCATGATCAATGAATATAGTAGTAAGTCCCTGTTCATTAAGCCTTTTAACAAGTTCTGCGGTAAAATGGGTTTCCTCAGTACCCATTCCTGCTGCCGGTTCATCCAGTAAAAGCAGTTCCGGTTCTGAAGCAAGTGCCATGGCTATTTCCAACCACTGCTGCTGACCGTGGGAAAGATTCCTTACTTCCGGATTTCCAAGATCTCTGATGTTTACAAGATCGATAAGTTCATCTATCCTGTTTTCGACTTCATTCGCCTTTACATAGTTTCCTATAGCTATGCGAAGATTCTCCCTGAGAGTCAGATCTTCAAAAACACCGGGGGTCTGCATCTTAATACTTACGCCTTCCCGCATTCGCTTAAAGGAAGAAAGACTTGTTATATCCCTGTCCTTAAATCTGATTCTTCCGGATGATACGGGATACAGACCAGTGATCATTTTGAAGACAGTACTTTTTCCCGCTCCGTTCGGTCCGATCAGACAGTGAAGTTCTCCCGGATAGATCTTAAGATTAAAATCTTCAACAGCCTGAATACCACCAAACTGTTTTGATACATTGATCAATTCCAATAATGGTTTTTCTGACATCCCAATCACCTCACTTCTTTATCTTCTGATCCACCTTGTTAAATGCGGAGTATAAAAGTCCGTCCGGTACGATCAGTATCACGAATATCAGGAAAAATCCCAAAAATACTAATGTATACTGACTTCCCGTAGCCGATAATCTTCTGGATATAAAATAGTAAATAAATGTGAAGATCATGGCAGCCGTAGCATTCTTCCTGCCGCCTGCAGCGGCTAATACAACGGGTATCGTCGAAGATGCAAGCGACATACTGTCGGGAGTTATATAATTACCCCAGGCCGCATATAACACTCCTCCGAGACCTGCGATCATACCTCCCACACCAAACACAAGTGTCTGAGTAAGATTTATATTGTATCCGAAGAGCTCACTTCTTTCTCTGTTTTCTCGTATAGCGATAAGGGAATATCCTTCTCTTGTCTTTAAGAATCTTCTCAAAAACAGATATATCAGAACCATGATTATCAGCACGAAATAATACATTCCGTTAGTTGAAAGCTTAATCGGTCCGAGCTGAATTGAAGGAACTCCGCTAAGTCCGTTATATCCTCCCAGGGACACGCTTCCTATCTTCCATTGTTCACCTGAAGTCTGTCCCATAAAGGTTGTAAGTGCAATGGTCACGCACATGGTTATGAGTCCTACAAAGACATCGTTGATACCGCCGTAAAACATAAAGTATCCGATAAGAGCTGCTACCAGTCCGGCGATGATAATGGCGACCAGTGCGATCGGAATGGACATTTCATTTTTCCCGATCAGCTGCATTATGATCCCATATGCATATCCTCCGATCCCGAAAAAAGCGCCCTGTCCGAAACTGAAGATTCCCGTGTATCCCCACACCAGTGTTACGCTTAGCGTAAGAATGATGCATGTAAGGTAATATGTGTAGCTGCTGGCTTTATAGGCTCCCACCAAAAGGGGAACTACAAACAGATAGATCAATGCTACAGAAGCTGTTATATTTTCAGCTGATATAAAATCTTTTATCTTTGATCTCATATTTTTCCCCTCCTCATTTTAAATTTGTCCATTAATCCGGAGAAACCGGATGAACATATACGGATGAATATTATTGCTACTATCAGAAGACTTATGCGTCCCATAAATGTTCCGAAGTATGCAGATACAAAGCTGTTAACCGCTCCGAGAAGTCCGCCGGAAAGAAGTGTTCCCGTTAAAGGATTTGTTCCGCCTACGATTACCGTTACGAAGCTCTGCATCATGAAATTGTCGCCGAATGTCGGAGATATTGTCATTGTCGGTGCATACAATCCTCCGGCTAATCCTGCAAGTGCAGATCCTATCGCGAAGGTAAAAGCATACATTTTATTGGAGTTAATACCAAGAGATGCTGCAATGTCCTCTTTTTGCATAGTCGCCCTTGCATGAAGTCCGAACGTTGTTTTGTTAAAGAATAAATACACTGTAAGCAACAGTATCAGTGATATTACAAAGAGAAGGATCCTGTATATTGAGAATTTATCTTCTCCTATTACGATCGATGAAAAGGGAGTGGAAACACCCGGCAAGGCAGAACCGAATATCAGCTGCGTACCCTGCTGCATTATCATACTTATACCGTATGTGGCTACAACCGAGTCCAGGGTTCTTTCATACAGGTGTTTCATCACCAATCGATCCAGGACAAATCCCCATATTCCCACTCCGACTGTCGCGCATAGGATCGCGATCGGAAGAGGTACTCCGGCTGTTGCCAAAAGTGTCGTAATGTATGCTCCCATCATCATAAATTCGCCATGTGCCAAATTGATGATGCCCATCATACCGAATATAATTGCCAAACCCATGGCCGAAAGAACTAAAAATGAAAAACTGTCAAAAAATTGATATAGCATACTTAACATATCTGTTTCCCCCTTTTCCGGAGGCTTTTCGGAAAATGATCCGAAAAGCCTCTGTCAGGTCTGAATCTTATCTTAATTACCGTCAAGTGGTGTATACTGCTTGTTGGGTGCATCTTTGGAAATATCGATTCCCATTGTTGCAGATAACCAGTCAGGCTTAACCTGCTCAAATGTATCCTCTACAGTAATGTTGTGATTCTCATCACACTTGAGAAGAAGGATATCTCTTACTGCATGGTGGGTAGCTCCATCAACAGTTACGAGTCCTGCAGGTCCGTCATAGCTGATTCCGGATTCAAGAGCTTTGATCACTTCTTCAACATCCGTGGTACCTGCCTTTTCTACTGCTGCTGCCCAGATCATGATACCGGTATATTCTGCTTCAGCCTCCATACCGATGTAAGGTTCATCAGGGTACTTAGCATGCCATTTTTTCTTAAATGCATTTGATACTTCGTTATCCAGCTCTTCTACATAAGAAGCAGTAACATACATATTAGCCAATGCAGGAGGATCAAACCTTAAATGCTCATATCCCTGTGCTACGTTTACGGTAGAAGCCATCGGAAGGCCTTCTATACCTGACTTGTTCCACTGCTCATAGAACGAAGACTGAGCTGAGCCGACAAGTAATGTAACAAGATAATCAGGCTTAGCTGCCACGATATTTGCTATAGTACTTGAGAACTGTGAAGTCTCAAGAGGAATGAATTCCTCACCTACTACCTCACCGCCATCTTCCTCAATGGTCTTCTTAAACCAGTCAGCAGAAATCTGTCCGAAGTTATAATCTGCTGCGATGATGTATGCCTTTCCACCAAACTTCTCAGTCATTGCCTCGGTAAGAGGTACGATCTGATGCTCGGGAATATCACCTGTACAGAATACGTTATGGCTGGCAACTCCACCTTCGTACTGGTTGTTATAGAATAAAAGTGCTTTGTTTTCCTCTATGATAGGTCTTACCGCTTCTCTGGATGCTGAAGAGTAACAACCCATGATCGCTGCAACCTTATCTTCAAGGATCAGCTTCTTTGCCATATCCTGATAAACCGTGTTATCTGACTGGCAATCGAGGCTTATCAGTTCAACCTTTTTACCAAGAACTCCTCCATTTGCATTGAGTTCTTCTACCGCAAGTTCCGCTGCATGTACCTTCTGAACACCTACCAGTGAAAACTCTCCTGATGTATCCTGAAGCTGTCCCAATTTAATGGTGTCACCGGTTGATGCCGATGACGCGCCGCTTCCTGCGCATCCCGTTAATAAACTCGCCGCTAATGCTGTAGCCAACATTATTGATACTACTTTCTTCTTCATAATGTCTCCTCACTTTCCTTTTTCTAACAAAAAAAGCCGGTGCGTTCTTTTCAAACGCATCAGCCCCTTTGCCGATTATTCTCCCAAAACAGAAAACGCGCCGTCAGATCATATCTGAAACAGCGCCTTTGCTTGTTTTGTTTGATGTTGGAGTCATTATATCGTGGATTTTTTTATTTCACCATAGAAAGTTTTTATTTCTACCCCTAAAAATTTTAGTTATACCGGATAATCATTATCAAAGCACGCGGTGCAAAGCGGGAGGTCTCCGACCATCGCCTTAAAATCCTCGACTCTTAAGTATTTGAGTGAATCCGCGCCGATAAATGATCTTACCTCTTCGATCGAATGCTCGCTTGCGATAAGCTGCTTCGAGCTCGGAACATCGGTCCCGTAGTAGCAGGGATATAGAAACTGAGGAGAACTGATGCGCACATGCACTTTGCTTGCGCCCGCTTCCTTTAACATGACGATGAGCTGTTTCATCGTAGTTCCGCGGACGATGGAATCGTCGATTATGACGACGCTCTTTCCCTCGACACTTTTTTTGATGACGCTTAATTTCATATGGACGGCGTTCTGCCTCTCCTTATCGGTAGGCTTTATAAAACTGCGTCCCACATATGAATTCTTATGGAAGATGAGCCTGAAGGGAAGCCCCGCTTTCATCGCATAGCCTTCCGCCGCCGCAAGTCCCGAATCCGGAACACCCGCAACAAGATCGGCATTAAGCGCCTCATCTCTTTTTGCCAGAGCTTCGCCCGCTCTTATCCTTGATTCATGGACCTCGATCCCGTCGATAACGGAATCGTTTCTTGCAAAATAAATATATTCAAATATGCAATGTGCCCTTTTCTCCTGGCACAGACTTTCATCAGAGCTTATTCCTTCGTTTGTAACGGATATGATCTCCCCGGGCTTTACATCTCTTATGACGCTTCCGCCCGATGCCGTTATCGCGGCAGATTCCGATGCAAATATATAGGTATCCTCATCTTTTACGCCGAGTATCAGCGGCTTTATCCCGAAGGGATCCCTTATCGCAAGAAGCTTCCTCGGGCTTGATACCACAACCGCATAACCGCCCTTTAACTTTTTTGCGGCATTTATCACGGCTTCCTCGATTGTCTTTGATCTTACCCTCTTACTTATAATCTCGTAGGCGAGAACCTCCGAATCGGTCGTAGTATAATGCGCGATGCCTCTGTTCATCTGCTCACTCTTAAGCTCGCCTGCATTTATGATGTTTCCGTTATGAACAACGGCCAGGGTTCCTTTGATATAATTCATCGCAAGGGGCTGGGCATTTTCCTTAACGCTACCGCCTGTGGTAGAATACCTCACATGTCCCACACCGATATCGCCGTGCATCGACTCTATATCTTTAGACCTGAATACTTCGCTTACAAGGCCCATATCCTTTTTTAAAGTGATATTTCCCATAGGCCCGTTCGTATCACAGACCGCTATCCCGCAACTTTCCTGCCCGCGGTGCTGGAGCGCCGTAAGTCCGTAATAGATATCTCCGGCCACATCATTTCCGCTTAAAGAGTATATCCCGTATACACCGCATTCTTCATGAAGCTTATCGTCCATCTTATTTCCTTCCTATAATAATATAGCGCTTTAAGTACACGTAGTACCTAAAGCGCCATTGCTTTAAACAGTATTTACATTAAAATAATATCACGCTTCGCCCTCTTGTCAAGCCTT